>DASZJD010000018.1 GCA_035948415.1 Acidimicrobiia bacterium
CGACCACGACGGCGCGGTACGCGCTCGAGCTCGTCGACGTCCGCGCCGCGTACGGCACGATCACCGTGCTCGACGGCGTCACGCTGCGGCTCGAGCCCCGGAAGGTGTTCGCCCTGCTCGGCCCGAACGGGGCCGGGAAGAGCACCACCCTGAAGGTCATCAGCGGCCAGCTGCCCCCGTTCGACGGCACGGTCTCGCTGTTCGGCCAGCGGGTGAACGGCTGGTCCCCGGACCGCCTGGCCCGAGCCGGGCTGTGCACGATCCCCGAGGGCCGCGGCATCTTCCCGAACCTCAGCGTGCTCGAGAACCTGCGCATGATCACGTACACCGGCGTCTCGCTGCGCGACGTCGAGGAGCGGGCCTTCCAGCGGTTCCCGCGGCTCGGCGACCGCCGCAAGCAGGTGGCGGGGACGCTGTCGGGCGGCGAGCAGCAGATGCTGTCCATGGCCCGGGCCATGGCCACCGAGCCGCGCGTCCTGCTGCTCGACGAGCTGTCGATGGGCCTGGCCCCGCTCATCGTCGAGGAGCTGTACGAGGTCGTCGGCCGCATCGCCGCCGAGGACGTGGCGATCGTCATCGTCGAGCAGTTCGCGCACGAGGTGCTCGGCGTCGCCGACGTGGCCGCGATCATGCTCCACGGCCGGATCCAGTACACGGGCCCGCCCCGGGAGGTTGGCGAGACGCTCCAGCGCGCCTACCTCGGCGGGGCGGTCCCCGAGTAGCCGTCGAGCGTCACGGCTCGTAGGTGCCGTCGTCGCGGCGCGACCACCCGGCGGCGGCATGGCTGCCCCCGTCGACGTGCAGCACCGTGCCGGTGACCCAGCGCGAGAGGTCCGAGGCCAGGTAGACGACGGCACCGGCGCCGTCGTCGACGTGGCCCCAGCCGAGCGGGACCTTCCGGCCGTAGGCCTCGCGACCGTCGGGGCTCACCGCGTCGGCCAGGCCCGCGTCCCCCGGCGTGGGCATGGCGTCCGGGGCGACGGCGTTCACGCGGATCTGGCGGGGCGCGAGCTCGAGCGCCAGCGTCCTCGTCAGGCTCTCGACCGCGGCCTTCATGGCGGCGTAGACGCCGAAGCCCGGCGCGGCGCGCGACGCCTCGATCGAGGTGACGTTCACGATCGACGCGCCCGCCGGCAGGAGGTCCCAGGCGGCGCGCACGAAGTTCGTGACGCTGGTGAAGTTCTCGTCGACGAGCGACCGTTGGCCCTTCTCGCTCACGTCGGCGAACGGCGCGTAGAAGCCGCCGCCGGCGTTGTTCACGAGGACGTCGACGCGGCCGTAGGTCGCCTCGACCGCACCGAGCCAGGACCGAACCGCGTCCCCGTCGCGAACGTCGAGCTGGGCGCCGACGAACCGCCGCCCCGCGGCCTGGACCGCCGCCGCCGTCTCGGTCATCGGGTCCCGGTCGCAGCCCGCCACGTCGGCACCGAACCGGGCCAGGGTCACCGCCGTCGACGCCCCGATGCCGCGCGCGGCGCCGGTGACGAGCGCCACCTTCCCGTCGAGCGCGACCGCCGAGGGCCCGAACGGCATCGCCGCCTACCGGACCGTCGGCTGGACGCGAGGCCCGGCCTCGAAGCGCCGCTGCCCCTCGGCGATCGACTCGGGATCGCTGCCGAGGCCGATGTACACCTTCGCCAGGCTGAGCGCCTGCGTGCGCGCGAGCTCCCGCGCCAGCCAGATCGAGCGGACGGTTCCCTGCGTGGCTAGCGGCGGCGCGGCCGCGATCTCGGCCGCCACGGCGTGGGCGCGCCGGAGCAGCTGGTCCTCGGGCACGACCTCCTGGACGAGCCCGACCTGGTGGGCCCGACGGGCCGACATGCGCTCGTGGTTGCCGAGCAGCGTCAGCCGCATGATCTCCCCGAAGGGCAGGCGCGCCGCCATCAGGATCGGCTCGAAGGCGGCCGTCATCCCGTAGCTGACGTGGGGGTCGAAGAACGTCGCGTGCTCGGCGGCGAGGATGGTCTCGACCTCCCCGAGCATGTAGAAGGCGCCGCCGCAGGCCATCCCGTTCACCGCCGCGACGACCGGCTTCCAGCAGTCGGCGGTCTTGGGCCCGAGGGCGAGGCCGGGGTCGTCCATCATCCACGGCCCGGTCGGCTGCGGGACCACCTCGGAGCGATCGATCCCGGTGCAGAAGGCCCGGTCGCCGGCGCCGGTGAGCACGACCGCGCGCACGTCGTCGGCGAAGCGGAGCTGGCGCCAGACCCCGTGCAGCTCCCGGGCCATGGTGGCGTCGAAGGCGTTGAGCCGGCCCGGACGATCCAGCGTGATCGTGGTCACGCCGTCGGTGTGCTCGACGCGCAGGGTCTCGAGGTCGGGCATCGGCGCGAGGCTACCGATCGGGTCGCGAGCGAGCCGCGGCGTCGGAGGTGGCGGGCCGGGCTCCGGCGCGGTCACCATCGCGGTCGCGGCCGACGGGCCGCGCCGCGCGACGCACCGAGAGGGCCTGATGACGACCGCTGACGACAGCCCGGTCCCGGACTACCCGCAGCTGCTCCGCCTCGACGGGCGACGCTTCGTCGTCGTCGGCGCCGGCCAGGGCATCGGCCGCCAGGCCGTCCACGCCCTGGCCTCCGTGGGCGCCCGGGTGGTCTGCGTGGACGTCGACGCCGACCGCGCCGGCGAGGTCGCGGCCGAGGTCGGCGGGTACGCGGTGGTCGGCGACGCCACGCGCCGGGCCGACGCCGAGCGCGTCTTCGACGAGGTGGCCGGCGCGCTCGGCGGCCTCGACGGCGTCGTGGACATCGTCGGGATGGCTCGCTACGCCACGCTCCTCGACGTCGACGACGAGGAGTGGGACTGGCACTTCGACGTCGTCCTGCGCCACGCCTACCTCGCCGTGCAGCTCGGCGGGCGCCGGCTCACGGCCGGCGCGGGGGGCGTGATGGCCTTCGTGGCGTCGGTGTCGGGGCTCACCTCGGCCCCGCGCCACGCCGCCTACGGCGCGGCGAAGGCCGGGCTCATGGCGCTCGTGCGCTCGGCCGCGGTCGAGCTAGGCCCGAGCGGGGTTCGCGTCAACGCCGTCGCGCCCGGCGTCGTGTGGACGCCCCGCGTGTCCGCCGTCCTCGGCGAGGAGGGGCGGGCCCGCAACGAGGCCAACACGCCCCTGCGGCGCGTGGCCCAGCCCGCCGACATCGCCGCCGCGCTGCTGTTCCTGTGCTCCGACCTCTCGTCCTACGTGTCGGGGCAGACGATCGTCGTCGACGGCGGCGTGGCCGCCAAGTTCCCGTACCCGATGGCCAGCTGAGCGGGCGGGCCGTGTTCGTCCGCATCGACCTGCAGCCCCACCCGCCGCTCGTGACGCTCGAGGAGCCGGAGGACACGAGCCGCTTCCACGTCGCCGTCCACGGGCGGTCCGGGCCGGCCGAGCAGGCCCGCGTGTTCGGCGCCCTCGTCGACGCCGCGGCCGGCCGGCTCGACGGCGCCGACGCCTGGATCACCGTCGACGCGGTGCGGCGGCTGGCGGCCGGCCGCGTCGGGCCCACCTGGGACGACGACCTGGCGCGGATGCTCGAGTACGCGCGCGCCAAGGGGTGGCTCGACGAGGCCACCCACTCCATCCGCGCCCACCTCGAGTGGTCGGCGTGACCGCGCCGACCGGCCGGGTGCTCGTGGTCGCCTGGCGCTCGACGGCCCCGCCGACCCTCCCGGACGGCTGGCGCGCCGAGCCCGTCCTCGCCGACCAGCGCGCGCTCGACCGCGCCGGGTCGAAGGGCCGGACCCCGCCCCCGTTCCACACCCTGCTCTGGTGCGACGACCCCGCCGCGGTGCCGCTCGCCCTCCCGGCGGGCCTGGCGCCCGCCGTCGAGCGCTGGGGCGGCTTCGGCTTCCGGTCCCGTCCGGCGTGGGACGACACCGCCGCCGGCGGCGTGCGCCCGCAGGTGAAGCAGGTGTCGTTCCTGCGCGCCCGCGCCGACCTCGGGCCGGGGGCGTTCGCTCGGCACTACCGCGAGCACGTCGCCGTCGCGCGCGTCCATCACCCGGCCGTCTGCCGGTACGCGCAGCACGACGTCGTCGAGGCCGCGGGCGACGCCGGCCTCGACCCCGAAGGGATCTCGGAGCTGTGGTTCGCCGACGAGGCCACCCTCGTCGAGCGCTACTTCGCCGGTCCCGACAGCGTGCCGATCGTCCGGTCCGACAACCGGGAGTACATCGACTTCTCCGGCACCCTGTCGCTCCTCGTGCGACCGTGCGACCCCGCCCCGTGAGCGAGCACGAAGCCGAGCTCCGCTCCACCTTCCGGGCCTTCTTCGCCAAGGAGGCGCCCCCGGACCGAGTGCGCGCCGCCGACGCCCGGCAGCCACCGGGGTTCGACCCCACGCTGTGGGCGCAGGCCCGCACCCTCGGCGTCCCCGAGATGGACGGCGCCAGCCTGGCCGACCTGGCCGTGGTGGCCGCGGAGCACGGGCGGGCCCTGGCCCCGATCCCCCTCGTCGAGGCGATCGTCGCCGCCCGTCTCCTCGCCCGCCTCCCGCACCGCGCCGCCGACCCCGTGACGCTCGGGACCCTCGCGGTGCAACCGGCGGCCGACGGGGTCGCGCCGCTCGTGCCCGCCGGCACGGTGGCCGACGCCGTCGTCGCGCTCGACGGCGACGAGCTGGTCCTGGCCCGCGACGGGCGCGTCGGCGACGCCCCCGTGAACCTCGCCGGCGCGCCGCTGGCGACGTGGGCCCTCCACGACCGGGTGGTCCTCGCGCGCGGCGCCGACGCCACGACCCGCTTCGCCGACGCGGTCGACGAGTGGCGGCTGCTCACCGCGGCGGCGCTCGTCGGCCTGGCCCGCCGCGCCCTCGAGCTCGGCGTCGACTACGCGCGCGGTCGCCGCCAGTTCGGCGTCCCCATCGGCTCCTTCCAGGCCCTCCAGCACCGGCTGGCCGACGTCCGAGCCGCCGTCGACGCCGCCGACCTGCTCGTCGGCGACGCCGCCGACCGGCCCGACGCGCGCCGAATGGCGGCGGCGTTCCTCGCCGCCACCCGGGCCGCACGCGACGCCGCCGGGACGAGCCTGCACGTGCACGGTGGCTACGGGTTCATGCTCGAGTACGACATCCAGCTCTACTTCCGGCGCGCCACCGCCTGGCCGCTGGCGATCGGCGACCCCGCCGACGAGCTCGCCCGCCTCGCCGACCTGCTCGCCGCCGACGACTGGACCCTCCTCGACCCGCCCCCCTGCGGCTTCCGGGCCGAGGTGCGGGCGGCGCTGGCCGAGGCCTGCACCGACGACGTCCTCGAGCGCGTCGCCGCGACCGGCACCGTCCACGACTGGGGCCTCCACCGCGCCCTGGCCGGGCGCGGCCTCCTCGGCGCGGGGTGGCCGGTCGAGTGGGGCGGCGCCGACCGCGACGAGCACGACGTCCTGGCGCTCTGGGAGGAGCTCGAGCGCGCCGGCGCCCCGGCCGACGGGTGGGGCACGACCGAGCTCGTGGCCCGCACGCTCGCGCTCGTCGGCACCGACGAGCAGCGGCGCCGGGTCATCCCGAGCTTCCTGGCCGGCGACATCCTCGTCTGCCTCGGCTACAGCGAGCCGGACTCGGGCTCCGACGTCGCCGCCGCGACGACCCGCGCCACGCGTGACGGGGACGACTGGGTCATCAACGGGCAGAAGATGTTCACGACCCTCGCCCACGAGGCCGCGTACGTGTTCCTGCTCACCCGCACGAACCCCGAGGCCCCGAAGCACCGCGGCCTGACGATGTTCCTCGTGCCGATGGACCGACCGGGGATCGAGATCACCCCGGTGCGCACGCTGAGCGGCGAGCGCACGAACATCACGTACTACAGCGATGTCCGGGTGCCCGACGCCTGCCGAGTGGGCGACGTCGACGGGGGATGGGACGTGATGCGGGTGGCGCTGGCGTTCGAGCGTCGCCCGACGATGGTCGGCGAGCTCGACCGCCTGCTCCGTTGCTTCCTGGGCTGGGCCCGCGGGCGGGCCGACGCGCTCGAGCGCCCCACGGTCCGCGCCCGCGTCGCGCGCGGCTGGATCGACCTCGAGGCCGGGCGCCGGCTCAGCGAGCGCATGGCCGCGGTCGCGGCCGGCGGCGAGCTCCCGATCGTCGAGGGATCGGTCGCCAAGCTGTGGTCCTCGGAGGCCCTCGTGCGGGCCGCGGCGGCGCTGCTCGACACGCTCGGCGCCGAGGGGGTGCTCGCGCACGGGGCGCCGGGCGCGCCCGCCGACGGCGCCGTCGAGCTCCTGCACCGACACGCCCAGGTCACGACGATCCGGGCCGGGACCAGCGAGATCCAGCGCACGATCATCGCCGAGCGGGGCCTCGGCCTGCCCCGCGCGGGCCGCTAAGGCGAGGTCGTCAGGGCGTCCGGCCCGTCGTCGGTGACGACCACGGTCTCGCCCCAGACGGCGCCGTCACCGCGAGCCTCGACGTAGACCACCATCCCCGGACCGAGCACGTCGTCGGCGCGCAGCGCCTCGTGACCCATCCCCAGGCCGTCGACCGTCACCCCGGCCGCCGTCACGTCCGAGACCCGCGCCCCGTGCCGGCACGCGGCGACGCCGGCCGCGGCCGCGGCTCGCGTCCCGCCGTCGTCGGGCCAGGTGCGGGCCAGCACGCCCGCCCAGCCGCTGCGCAGCACGCCGACCCGGGCCGACACCCGGTCCTCGACGACGTCGATGGCGGGCGGGAACGCCGGGGTCGTCACGCCGAGCTGGCCCATGCGCGCCACGAAGGCCCCGGCCAGCCCGACGGCCCCGATCGTCGGCCCCGCGGCCGCGACGGCGGCGAGGGCGTCCTCGGCGACGCCGACGGCGGCCCGGATCGCGACCAGGTCCCCGGCGGTCTTCGTCCGCCGCACCTCGCGGAGCAGCGCCTCCCCGTCGGCCAGCTCGGCGTCCGGGTAGACCGCGGCGAGCAGCTGCGCGAACAGCGGTGACATCCCGTCGACGCCGAGCGTGCGGACCGTCGTGCCCGCGGTGGCGACCGCGGCGGCGGCGACCAGGTTCATCGGGTTCCACGAGATCGGGTACAGGTTCGCCGGGCGCACGTCCACCGGCACCCCGTCGTCGGTGACGCTCAGCAGGTGGACGGCGCCGGTCTCGCCGACCAGCACGCACGACGGCGCGAACGGCCGGGTGCCGGCCAGCCAGAGCCGGTTGGCTCCCGACACGTACCGCGCGTTGGCCTCGCGGCCGAGCACGAGGACGTCGATGCCGGCGGCGGCCATGGCCGCGCGCGTGCGCTCCCGATGCTCAGCGGCCGACGTCATACCGGTCGTAGCGCAGGTTCGACAGCCGCTCGACGCCGCTGTCGGTGACGGCCACGATCTCCTCGGCTCGGAAGCCGCCGTGGCCGTCCTCCCAGATCACCGGCTCGAGGACCAGCACCATCCCCGGCGCCAGCACGAGGGACTCGTCGAAGTCCTCCCCGAGATCGGTGCCGACGTACGGCATCTCGGCGCTCTCGGTCCCGGTGCCGTGCGCCAGGTAGAGGTGGGCCAGCCAGGGCCGGCGGCCGTACACCTCCCCGGCGGCGCGGGTGAGGTCGCGGGCCGTGGCTCCCGGCTTCGTGACCTCGAGCACGGCGTCGACGACCTCGAGCCACCGGCGGGCGTGCTCGCGGTGGCGACCGTCGAGCTCCCACCCGATCACCCAGGTGTGGCCGTAGTCGGACTGGTAGCCCTCGTAGTGCATGCCCGTGTCGACGAAGACCACGTCGCCGTCGGCGAACCGCCGCGTCGTCGTGACGGTCGGGAAGACGACGTCGCCGGTGGCCGAGTAGGGGCCGGCCGCGATCGTCGGCGGCATCACCTGCCAGACCGGGTCGACGGTGTTGCCGGACGCCCCGAGCTCGAGGATCCGGGCGAGGAAGAGGCCGGTGAGCTCGGTGGCGGCGACGCCCGGCGCGGCGGCGTCCTCGACGTCGGCGATCGCGGCCTCGTTGATCGCCTGGGCCCGGCGGATGCACTCGAGCTCGTCGGCGGTCTTCGCGATCTTCGCCGCCGTCAGCGCCGCCGCCGCGTCCTGCGGCTCGCGGCCGGCCAGCGCCTGCCACAGCGGCACGGTGGCGTCGTCGACGGCGAGGCGCCCGGACGGCAGCGACCCCGCCAGCAGCCAGGCGCCGTCGTCGAACTCGAGGTTGAGGCCGGGCCGCACGTCGACGCCGAGATGCGGCGGCACGGTCTCCGGCGCCCACGTCCAGACCGTCGGCGGCGACCCGTCGGCGGTCACGACCGCGACGGCGCGCCGGTGCAGGGCCTCGCTCTGGTCGGTGCTCGGCATGCGCGCCCCGGTGGCGTAGCCGACGCTGCCCTGCCCGAGCAGGACCAGCACGTCGAGGCCGTGGGCGGCCATGCTCTCGACGAGCCGTTCGTGGCGCTCCCGGCCGAGGCGCGCCTGGTCGAGCGGGCGCTCGGGGGCCGGCGCGGCGGCGATCACAGGGGCAGCTGGTAGGCGTCGACCGCGTTGCGCCCGAGGATGCGCGTCTGGGCGGCGACGTCGAGGCCCTCGAGACCCTTGCGGAGCTCGTCGACGATGCCGGGGTGGTACTCGGGGTGGGGGTAGTCCGAGGCCCACAGGATCCGGTCGGCGCCGAGGAACCCGGCGCAGGCGGCGAGGTTCCACTCCTCGGCCTCGAACCCGGCCCAGCACTGCCGCTGGAAGTACTCGCTCGGGAGCATCGAGAGCCAGCGCTGCTCGAGCGGGAACGCCCGCACCTGCTCGTCCATGCGCTCGAGCTGGGTCGGGATCCAGCCGCCACCCGACTCGAGGAACAGCAGCCGCAGGCCCGGGAAGCGCTCGCACACGCCCCCCATGAGCAGCCGCCCGAGCGTGACGATCATGTCGACGGTGTTGCCGACCGCCTGGCCGAGGCCGGAGCCGCCGTGCAGCTCGTCCATCGCCATGTTCGTGATCATCATGTTCTCGTCCTCGGCGACGAGACCGAACTTCCGGCACGCACCCGGCGTGTCGACGTGGACGCCAGGGTGGAACGCCACCGGGACGTCCAGCTCCTGCACCGCGGCCCAGAACGGGTCGTACACCGAGTGGTTCAGCGGGAGCTCGTCGACGTACGCCGAGGGGCGGACGAACACGCCGCGCAGGCCCAGCTCGCCGACCGCCCGCTGCGCCTCGGCGACGGCACGGTCGATGTCCTGGAGCGGGACGCCGCCGATGCCGAAGAGCCGGTTCGGGAACGCGGCGCAGTACTCCGACACCCAGTCGTTGTAGGCGCGGATGCAGGCGGTGACGAACTCCACGTCGTGGAGGGCGTCGATCGGGTCGCACGGGCCGTAGAAGAGGGCCTGGGACGGGTAGAGGACGGCGGCGTCGATGCCGTCGGCGTCCATGTCGCGCACCCGGGCCTTCGGGTCGTGCCCGCCGGGCACGCGCAGGCTCTGGAGCAGGTCGAAGAACTCGCGGGGCGTCATGCCGACCGCGGCGGCCATGCGGTCCTGGAGCTCCCGGCCGCCGCCCCGGACCCGTCCGCCGAGGTAGAAGACCTCGTACACCTCGTCCTCGACGACCTTGCGCGGGATCCAGTCCCCCCACCGGCCCCCGTCCATCCGCTCGACCCAGAGGTCGTCGGGCTCGTAGGTGTGGCCGTCGGCGTCGATCACAAGCTGGTCGGCCGGCATGGCGCCTCCGGGTCGCGAGGACGAGCGGGCGGAGTCGCCGTCACGTTACGCCGCCGCGACGCCCGGCGGCCGGCCCACTCAGCTTGACCGGGTCAGGTGCGGGGCGACGTCGCGGTGGAAGGCGTCCATCTGGTCGAGGAGCTCGTCGAGGGAGCGGTTCCGGAACCGGATCTGGAGATGGCCGACGCCCATCGCCCCGAACTCGTTGAGGCGCGCCGCGATCGAGTCCGGGCTGCCGGCGAGCGTCGCCTCGCCGACGTCCCACCCGGGCGTGCCGACGTAGAGGAGCTCGGTGATCGTGCCGAGGTCGATCGGCTCGTCGCCGCGCGTCTCCCGGCGGTGCTCGAGGAGGTAGGCGATCTGCGCCGGCATGTCGGCGCGGGGCGTGCCCTGAGGCAGCCAGCCGTCGCCGCGCTCGGCCGCTCGCCGCAGCGCCGCCTTCGACGAGCCGCCCACCCAGATCGGCAGCCGCGCCTGCCGGGGCCGGGGGGCCATCGCGCCGTCGTGGAGGTGGCCCCAGTACGGGGTCCGCACGTCCGGGTACTCGTGCGTGAACGCCTCCCGCACCACGTCGATGGCGGCGTCGGTGACGGCGCCCCGGCCGGCGTAGTCGAGGCCCAGCAGCGCGAACTCGCCCTCGAGGTGGCCGGCGCCGACACCGAGGATGGCCCGGCCGCCTGACAGCTCATCGAGGGTCATGAACGACTTCGCGGCCTGCAGCGGGTGGCGGTAGCTCAGCACGTAGACGTGCGAGAGGATCCGCACCCGGCGGGTGATGCCGGCGATCCACCCGAGCGTCGCCACGGTGTCGTACCAGGTGGAGCCCATGTGGGCGTCCAGCGGCTTCGTGACCGCCAGGTGGTCGCAGACGGCCACGTAGAAGAAGCCGGTCTCGTCGGCCTTGCGGACGATGGCGGCGAGCTCGGCGGCCCCGGCGTCAGCCTCCCAGTCCTCGGCGAAGGTCTTGCTCTTCGCCTGCACCTGGAGCTGCATGCCGTAGACCAGCTCCCCGTCGGGGACGATCGTGGTCACGGCGTGGCCTCAGGCCCGGTGCAGCACCGCGTGCGTGGCCTCGAACGCGACCCGTTGCGCGTCCTTCGAGCCGTCGAGCACTGCGTCCATGTTGAAGAAGCCGTGGAACATGCCCGGGGCGCGATGGATCGTGACCGGCACGCCGGCGGCGTGGAGGGCCCGGCCGTAGGCCTCGCCCTCGTCGCGCAACGGGTCCATCTCGGCGGTGACGATGCACGCGGGCGGGAGGCCGGCCAGCGACGTCGCCTTGATCGGGGACGCGTACGGCTGCTCGCCGTCGGCGTCGTCGGCGAGGTACTGCTCGCGGAACCACTCCATCTGCGGCACGGTCAGGAAGTACCCCTCGGCGTTCTCGCGCTGCGACGGGTACTGCGCCCGCGTCGCCCCCAGGTCGATGACCGGGTAGACGAGGAGCTGGAAGGCCACGGGCGGACCGCCCCGGTCCCTCGCCATCAGCGCCACCACCGCGGTGAGGTTGCCGCCGGCGCTGTCGCCGGCGAGCGCGAGCCGAGCGTCGTCGATCCCGAGCTCGGCGGCGTGGTCCGCCACCCAGCGGGTGGCCGCGTACGCGTCCTCCGGCGCCGCCGGCCAGCGGTGCTCGGGCGCCAGCCGGTAGTCGACCGACACGACGACGGCGCCGATGGCGTTGGCGAGGCGCCGGCAGGCGCCGTCGTGGCTGTCGAGGTCGCAGATCACGAAGCCACCACCGTGGAAGTACACGACGCCCGGTCGCGGGCCGCCGTCGGCGGCGGGCCGGTAGACCCGGACCGCGATGTCGCCGTCGGGGCCCGGGAGGCGGCGGTCCTCGACCGCGGCGATCGGCTCGACGTCAGCCGGGCGCGGCAGCTGCTTGGCCAGCTCGCGGGCCTCCGCCGCCGAGCGCGTCCGCTCGACCCGGGGGAAGTGCTGCTCGAGGACCTCGATGACGGCGGCGGCGCTCGGGTCGATCGGCATCGCAGCGGCACACTACCGCCGGGCTGACGACCCGTCAGGTGCCTCGGTAGCCTGCGACGCGGCCCGGCGAGGGGAGTGCGGTGCGAGCCGACGAGCGGTGGGTGAGCATCCCCGGTCTCGTGCGCGCCCGGGCCGAGGACTTCGCCGGCCGGGAGGCTCTCGTCGACGACCACGGCGCGACGCGCGCCAGCTTCGCCGATCTCGGCGATCTCACGGTCCGGTCGACGCGCGCGGCGATGGCGACGGGGCTACGCCCCGGGGACCGGGCGTCGGTCTGGGCCCCGAACGTCCACGAGTGGATCACCGCCGCCCTCGGGATCCTCGGCGCCGGCGGCGTCCTCGTGCCGCTCAACACCCGCTTCAAGGGGGCCGAGGCCGGGTTCGTGCTCGGGAAGGCCAGGGCGCGCCTGCTCTTCACCGTCACCGGGTTCCTCGGCACCGACTACGTCGCCCTCCTGCGCGGGGCCGACGTCGACCTGCCCGCGCTCGAGCGGATCGTGGTGCTGCGCGGCGAGACGCCGGACGAGGCCGCCGGGTTCGACGAGTACCTGGCGGCGGGGGAGCGGGTCCCCGAGGCCGCCGCGCTCGAGCGCATCGGCGCCGTCCGAAGCGGCGACCCGTCGGACATCATCTTCACGTCCGGGACCACGGGCCGGCCGAAGGGCGCGGTGGTGACCCACGGCCAATCGCTGCGCGTGTACGAGGCCTGGACCGACGTGATCGGGCTCCGGGCGGGCGACCGCTACCTGATCGTGAACCCGTTCTTCCACACCTTCGGCTACAAGGCCGGCTGGCTGTCGTGCATCCTGCGGGGCGCCACGATCCTGCCCTTCCAGGTCTTCGACGTCCCGAAGGTCCTCGACGCCGTCCAACGGGAGGGCGTCACCGTGCTGCCGGGTCCGCCCACGCTCCTGCAGGGGATCCTCGACGAGCCGGAGCGACGCCGGTTCGACCTGTCGTCGCTGCGCCTGACCGTCACGGGCGCGGCCACCGTCCCGGTGAAGCTGATCGAGCGCCTCCGCGACGAGATGACGTTCGAGACCATCATCACCGGCTACGGGCTCACCGAGACCACGGGGACGGCGGCGATGTGCCGCCACGACGACGATCCGGACACCATCGCCAACTGGTCCGGTCGTGCCATCCCCGACACCGAGCTGCGCGTGGTCGACGACGCCGGCGAGGAGGTCCCGACGGGTCAGCCCGGCGAGGTGGTGGTGCGGGGCTACCACGTCATGCAGGGCTACTTCGAGGAGCCGGAGGAGACGGCGGCGACCATCGACCGCGACGGCTGGCTGCACACCGGCGACGTCGGGGTGATGAACGATCGGGGCTACGTCCGGATCACCGATCGCAAGAAGGACATGTACATCGTCGGCGGCTTCAACACCTACCCCGCGGAGGTCGAGAACCTGCTGCTCGCCAACGAGGCCCTGGCCCAGGTGGCCGTCGTTGGCGTGCCCGACGAGCGGCTCGGGGAGGTGGGGATGGCGTTCGTCGTGGCGCGGCCCGACGCGACCGTGGCGCCCGACGAGCTGATCGCCTGGGCCCGGGAGCACATGGCGAACTACAAGGTGCCCCGCTACATCGAGGTCGTGGACGCGCTGCCGCTGAACGCCAGCGGCAAGGTCCTGAAGTACGAGCTGCGGGCGCGGGCGCGGGCGCGGGCGCGAGCGCGCTGACCGCGCTCAGGCGTCGACCGGCTCCTCGAGCTCGGCGAGGCGCTGGGCCATCGTGGCCATGATCTCGTCGGCGAGCTCGGGGGTCTCGGCGAGCAGGCCCCGGAACTCCCGGCGTCCGATCACCTCGATGACGACCGGGGTCTTGGCCACCACGGTGGCGGTGCGGGGACGGTTGTCGAGCAGGGCGATCTCCCCGACGTAGCTGCCCGGCCCGCGCGTGGCCACCACCCGGTCGCCCTTGCGGACCTCGATCTCGCCGTCGAGCACGATGACGAACTCGTGGCCGGACCGTCCCTCCTTGGTGAGGACCGCCCCGGCGGGCTCGTCGAGCCGCGTGGCGAGGCTCGACACGAGCCGGAGCTGCTTCTTGGACAGCCCGCGGAACAGCGGCACGCGCTGGAGCCACTCCTCGGTCTTGCCGTGCTCCATGCGCCACCCTCCTGTCGCTCGGACGCGGCGGGCGCCCCCCGGCGACGCGGAGTCTAGGTTTGGCGCCCCGCGCGCCGCTTCGGCGACGGCCCGGCAGGGAGCCCCGCGCCGCGCGGCCCCGGCCGTCTTGCCCCCGCCGCCGCGGCGCGAGAAACTAGAACCTGTTCTCATCGAGGGGTCGCCATGCTGGACGTATTGATCCGGGGGGCCACGGTCGTGGACGGGACCGGGAGCCCGGGCCGACGCGCCGACGTCGGGATCCGCGACGGACGGGTCGTCGATGTCGGCCGGCTCGACGACGCGGCGACCGAGACCGTCGACGCCGCCGGCCTCGTGGCGGCTCCCGGCTTCGTCGACCCGCACACCCACTACGACGCCCAGCTGTTCTGGGATCCCACGGCCTCGTCGTCGAGCCTGCACGGCGTCACCACGATCGTGGCCGGGAACTGCGGCTTCACGCTGGCCCCCCTGGCCGAGTCGGACGCCGACTACACGCGCCGGATGATGACGAAGGTGGAGGGGATGCCCCTCGCCGCGCTCGAGCAGGGCGTCCCCTGGAACTGGTCGAGCTTCGCCGACTACCTCGGTCGGCTCGACGGGCGCGTCGGCGTCAACGTCGGCTTCCTGGTCGGGCACTGCGCCGTCCGTCGCCGCGTCATGGGCCCGGACGCGGTTGGCAACGAGGCCAGCGACGAGCAGGTCGCGGCGATGGTGCGCCTCCTCCACGAGTCGCTCGACGCCGGTGGACTCGGGTTCTCGACCACGCTGTCGTTCACCCACTCCGACGGTGACGGCGAGCCGGTGGCCTCCCGCTGGGCCAGCCGCGACGAGGTGCTGGCGCTGTGCGGCGCTGTTCGCGACCACGAGGGCACGACTCTTGAGTACGTCACCGACGGGTGCCTCCGTGGCTTCCGGCCCGACGAGGTCGACCTCATGGCGGCGATGACCCTCGCCGGTCGCCGGCCTCTGAACTGGAACGTGCTCACCGTCGACGCGCACGAGCCGGAGCGCTACCGCTCCCAGCTGGCGGCCAACGAGAACGCGGCCGCGGCGGGCGGGCGCGCGGTCGCCCTCACGATGCCCGTGCTCGTCGAGATGAACATGAGCTTCCGCAACTACTGCGCGCTGTTCATGCTGCCGGACTGGTCGACGGTCATGAACCTGCCCGTGCCCGAGCGCATGGCGAAGCTCCGGGACCCGCAGGTGCGCCGGCACCTCAACGAGCGGGCCCGTTCCCGCGACGCCGGGGTCTTCGCCCGCCTCACCGACTGGGGCCGCTACCAGCTCGGGGACACCTTCTCGGCGGCGAACGAGGGGCTGAAGGGCAAGCGGGTGGCCGAGCTGGCGCGCGAGGAGGGGCGGGACCCCTTCGACGTGCTCCTCGACGTGGTCCTCGCCGACGAGCTCCGCACGGTGCTGTGGCCGCTGCCGACCGACGACGACGACGGCTCGTGGTCGCTGCGCCGCCAGGCCTGGGAGCGCGACGACGTGCTCATCGGCGGGTCCGACGCCGGCGCCCACCTCGACCGTATGTGCGGGGCGCCGTACACGACGCAGTTCCTCGCCGACTGCCTGCGAGGTCGACGGCTGGTCCCCCTGGAGCGGGCCGTCGAGCTCATCACCTCGGCGCCGGCGGCGCTGTTCGGCCTGCGCGACCGGGGGCGGCTCGAGGCCGGCGCCCACGCCGACGTCGTGCTCTTCGACCCCGCCACCGTCGGGGCGCGCGACGCGTCGCTGGTCCACGACCTCCCGGGGAACACGACCCGCCTCTTCGCGGAGTCGGTCGGCATCGAGCGCGTCCTCGTGAACGGGCGCACCATCGTCGCCGACGGGCGCACCACCGGCGACACGCCGGGGGCGGTGCTGCATTCCGGTCAGGACACCGCGACGGTTTTGGTCCCGGCGGGGTCGTGAGCGAGGGCGACGCGCCGCACAACCGTCCCGCCGGTCGACGCGACCGACGGTGGTACGTTCCGAAGGGCTGACGCGCGAGTGAGGGAGCCCATGGCCGCGGGCGCGACGAAGGACTACCAGCTGCTGATCGGCGGTGAGTGGACCCCCGGCTCCGCGGGCGGGTACGAGGTCGTGAACCCGGCCACCGAGACCGTGATCGCCACGGCACCGGAGGCGACCGCGGCCGACGCGGAGGCGGCGGCCCAGGCGGCCCGCGACGCGCTCGGCGCCTGGAAGCGCACGTCGCCGGAGACGCGCGCCGGTCTGTTGCGCGCGCTCGCCGACGAGATCCGGACGCGCAACGACGACCTGCTGCCGCTCATCATGGCGGAGACGGGCGCCACGCTGAAGGTTGGGTCGGCGCTCCAGGTGCCTCAGGCGGTCGCCCGCTTCGAGCGCTACGCCCGAGGGGCCCTCGAGGACCTCTCGATCCCGCTGCCGCCATCGGTCATGGGGTCGACGCCGCTGGCCCCCGGGGGGCTCATCGGCGGCCTCGGGCTCCGCCAGCCCGTCGGTGTCGTCGCCTGCATCTCCCCGTACAACTTCCCGCTCGTGAACATGGCCGGGAAGGTCGGACCCGCGCTGGCGACCGGCAACACGATCGTCATGAGGCCGGCGCCGCAGGACCCGCTGGCGATCATCGAGTTCGCCGATATCTGCCAGCAGGTCGGCTTCCCGCCCGGTGTCGTCAACGTCGTGACCGGCTCCTCCCCCGACAGCGGGGAGGCGCTGGTGGCGTCGAAGAACGTCGACATGATCTCGTTCACCGGGTCCACCGCCGTCGGGTCCCGCATCTACGAAGCGGGTGGCGCGACCATGAAACGGCTGCTGCTCGAGCTCGGCGGCAAGGGCGCGTGCATCGTCTGCGAGGACGCCGACCTCGCGAAGGCCGTGACCGCGCTCGTCAGCGTCTGGGGGTTCCACTCGGGCCAGATCTGCACCGCGCCCACCCGGGCGATCGTCCACCGCAGCGCCTACGACCGGCTCGTCGCCGGGCTGCAGGCGGCGGCGCCGAACCTCGTCGTCGGCCCACCCGAGCGCGAGGACACGGTCGTCGGCCCGGTGATCTCGGCGCAGCACCGCGACCGCGTCGAGCGCTACATCGAGACCGGCGCCGACGAGGGCGGCAAGCTGCTCGTCGACGGGCGCCGTCCCGCGATGGACCGAGGCTTCTACGTCGGGCCGACGCTGCTCACCGACTGCACGAACGACATGCAGGTCGTGCGCGAGGAGATCTTCGGGCCGGTCCTCGTCGTGGTCCCCTTCGACGACGAGGACGACGCGATCGCGATCGCCAACGACTCGGACTACGGCCTCTACGACTACGTGTTCTCGGAGGACACGGGCCGCGCCTTCGAGATCGCCCAACAGCTCGAGGCTGGGCACGTCGGCATCAACACCGCCCAGCGGAACCACGAGGCGCCCTTCGGCGGCTTCAAGATGAGCGGCATCGGCCGTGACGGCGGGGAGTTCGGGCTGTACGCCTACACCGAGATCCAGAGCGTGATCTGGCCGGGGTAGACCGGATCAGGAAGGGATGCCATGAAGGGCCTCGTCTACGACGGGAGCAAGGCCGCGATCCGAGACGACGTCGAGGTGCGCGCCCCCGGCCCGACCGAGGTGAAGGTGCGCGTGGTGTCGGCCGGCCTCTGCCACAGCGACCTCAGCGTCATCGACGGCACGATCCCCTGGCCCAGCCCCGCGGTGCTCGGCCACGAGGGCGCCGGCATCGTGGCCGAGGTCGGGGAGGCGGTGCGGCACGTGGCGCCCGGCGACCACGTCGTGCTCCACACCCTCGCCTACTGCGGCGCCTGCAAGTGGTGCAACACGGGCCGACCGGCCTGGTGCCGCAAGAGCATCGCCAACGCCAGCCAGCCGTTCACGGTCGGCGGCGAGGCGGCGTGGAACTTCGCCGCCGCGTCGTTCTTCAGCGAGCACACGGTCGTGAGCGGCATCCAGTGCGTGAAGATCGACGAGGACATCGACCTGTCGGTCGCGTGCCTCATCGGGTGCGGCGTCTTGACCGGGATCGGCTCGGTCTGGAACCGCACCCGCCTCGGTCAGGGCGACACCTGCGCCGTGTTCGGCGTCGGCGGCGTCGGCCTCAACGTCATCCAGGCGGCGCGGGCGCGCGGCGCCCGCCGCATCTTCGCC
>DASZJD010000019.1 GCA_035948415.1 Acidimicrobiia bacterium
ACGACCGCGGCCTTCGTCACCGAGTACTCCGGCGTGCCGAGGAGCGGGGCGATGCCGCCGTTCCCGGACGAGGTGTTCACGACGTGCCCGGGGTCGCCCCGCTCGAGCATGAGGGGCACGAACGCGTTGATGCCGTGGATCACCCCGTACACGTTCACGGCGATGGCCCAGCGCCAGTCGTTGCGCTCGTGCTCCCACAGCCGGCCCTCGGCGCCGGCGCCGATGCCGGCGTTGTTGCACACGACGTGGACGGTGCCGTAGGCCTCGAGCGTGCGCTCCCGGAGGGCCACGACCGACTCCCAGCTCGAGACGTCGGTGACGACGCCGGTGACCTCGAGCCCGACGCCGCGCAGCTCGGCGACCGCTCGGTCCAGGGCCGGCGCCTGCACGTCGGCGAGCACGACCCGCATCCCCTCACGGGCGAAGCGCTCGCCCATCGCCCGGCCGAGCCCGCCGCCGCCGCCGGTGACGACGGCGACCTTGCCCTCGAGCGAATCGATCACCCCTCACCGACCGGGGACAGGTCGTCGTAGCGCTGGTGGACGTACGGGCGGAGGAACTCGCCCGGGACCCGGGAGTTGATCTCGCCGCGCTGCACGCTGTGACGCTCGCAGAGCGTCAGCTGGACGACGCGGCGGACCGGGAGGTCGGCGACGGGGTCGAACCGCGAGTCGGCCAGCGTGATCTCGCCGTCGACCCGCTCCAGCTTTCGGGTCTGCTCGGCTCGGTGGCAGTAGACGAGTGACGGCTCGGCGTCGAAGCCCTTGCCGTCGGGCGCGGGCAGGAACTTGAAGTAGAAGTCGGTGCGCTTCCGCTCGGGCGGGTTGGGGAGCTCCTCCCGGACCGAGCCCGACACGGTGACGAACGTGGTGCCGAGCCGCGTGAACCGACCGACGACCCGGTCGCCGCCCGGCTCGCGCTCGAGCGTGACCTCGGCGAGCTTCTTCGGCTCGCCGAAGGTCTCCCGGCCGCCGATCACGGACTGCTCGGTGGTCATCGGCATGACGAGCGCGTAGTCCCCGACCGTGCCCTCGTGCTTGCAACGCACGGCGAAGGCCCCGGCGCCGAACGTCGGCAGGCCCCGCATGTCGACCCGGGCGATGGTGATGCGGACCCGGGGCTCGTCGGCCGGCTCGAGCGGGGGCGGCAGCACCGCCGCGATCACGTCGGGATCGGTCTCGTAGAACGCGTCGAGCACCGTCGCCCACGCGCCCGTCGCGGTGGCCTCGACCTCGCGGTTTCGCAGCTCGTCGTCGGTGCGGGCCCCGTATCGGATGCGTCCCATCAGTGCTCCTTCTCAGTGGTGTGCGGCAGAGAACGTGACGACCCTCGGCCCGAGCGGCTCAGAGCTCGGCGAACGCCGGGCAGCGGCGGGCGTCGTCGGGGATCTCGTCGGCCGCGATCGGGCGCGCCACGTCGGCGACCCGCGGGCCGACCCGCGCCGCGATCGGCGCGAGGGCGTCGAGGTCGAAGCGGTAGACGCCGGCGGCGTTGGCCCCGACCATCGCCCGCACCTCGTCCTCGTCGACGTTCGCGAACGCGAGTCGGAGCGCCTCCTGCGAGTACGGGTAGCTGGCCTCCTTGTGCGGGTAGTCGCACCCCCACATGATCCGGTTCACGCCGACCTCGTGCCGGAGCGGCACCTCGGTCGGCCGGATGAAGCTGGCCCCGACGTGGCACTGGCGGGCCCAGTACCCGCTCGGCTTCAGCGACAGCCCGGCCACGACGCCGCTGCCCCACTCGACCTCCTGGGACCCGACCGCGGTCCGCATGCGGTCGAAGAAGTAGTCGAGGCGGGCCAGCTCGTCGGGAATCCACCCGGTGCCCTGCTCGGTCAGCACCAGCTGCAGCTCCGGGTACCGCTCCAGCACGCCGCCGAACACCAGGTGCGCGAACGCACGGTGGGCCCACCACGTGACCTCGAGGAGGAAGACGACCTTGTCGACCGCGGTCTCGTCCATCGGCGGGACGGCGCTGCCGGAGTGGTGGTTCACCGGCATGCCCAGCTCCTGGCAGACCGACCAGAGCGGCTCGTAGGCGGGGGAGTAGAGCGGCGGGAGGCCGGTGCCCGGCGGCGCGCCCGGGAGCAGCATCCCGCCCGTCAGCCCCGCGTCGCGGGCCCAGCGGACCTCGGCGACGGCGGCGTCGACGTCGGCGAGCAGGATCTGGGCGATCCCGGCCCGCCGGCCGGGCGCGGCGGCGCAGAAGTCGGCCAGCCACCGGTTGTGCGCCCGGAGCCCGGCCCAGCGCAGCTCGAGCTCGGTGGCGTCGGCGGCCGGCGGTCGCGCCGTCAGCGACGACCTCGGGTAGAAGGGCGGCACCGTGTTCGGGAAGAGCACCTCGGCCACGATGCCGTCCGCCTCGGTCTCGCGCAGGCGGCGGGCGCTGTCCCAGTTCCGGCTGGCGTTCGGTCCCTCGAGGTCGGGGAAGGGGACGACGTAGTCAGCGACCCACCGGTCGAAGTCGTCGAGGTACCGCCGCTCCAGGTAGTCCCGGTACTCGTGGATCTCGGCGCCGGCGTGTCCGTCGGCCGAGATGACGACGTAACGGTCGGTGGCGGGTGCGCCGTTCTGAGGCGCCATCGTCCAAGTGCCCCCTGGCGCGGTCCGGACGCGATCGTACCGCGACGGCTGCTCGGGCCGTCCGGGCACGACGACGCGCGAGCCCGCGCCTCGGGAGCGGCGGCGACGCGGCTGCGTAGGCTGCCGGGAACCCGCGCCGTGGAGGACCAGGGTGGAGCAGCCAGCCGCGTTTCGTGACCGCTACGGGCCCTGGGCCGTCGTGTTGGGGGCGTCGGAGGGCCTCGGCGAGGCGTACGCGCGCGAGGTCGCCGGTCGCGGGCTCAACGTGGTCGTGGCGGCGCGCCGCGCCACGCCGCTGGCAGCCGTGGCGCGGTCGCTCCACGACGAGCAGGGCGTCGAGGCCGTGCCGATCGTGATCGACCTCAAGGCGAGGGACTGCCTCGAGCCACTGCGTGCCGTCACGGAGCCGCTCGAGGTCGGGCTCGTCATCTACAACGCCACCGGCTCGTTCGTCGGGCCGTTCCTCGAGGAGGAGCCTCACCACTCGCTCGAGCAGGTCGCGATCAACGTCTCGACGCTGATCGGCGTGTGCGAGCTCTTCGGTCGGCCGATGGTGGAGCGCGGCCGCGGCGGGATCGTCATCATGGGGTCCGGCGCCGGCGTCGCCGGGACCGCCGGCCTCGCCGTCTACTCGGCCACGAAGGCGTTCCAGCTCACGCTGGCGCAGGCCCTGCACGAGGAGTGGCGGCACCGAGGCGTCGACGTGCTCGGCGTGGTGGGGCCCGCCATCGACACGCCGAACTTCCGACGGTCCTTCGACCACGATCCCGACGCGCTGCCGCACCCCCCGCTGGCGCCGGCCGACGTCGCCCGCGACGTCGTCGACGCCCTCGGCCACGAGATGGAGATGATGCCGGGCGAGCCGAACCGCGACGGGTACCGCTTCCTCTCGGCGATGCCACGCGTCGAGCAGGCCCGGATGCTCTCGGCCTCGTTCACGGCCGCGGCGCGCCCGGCCGAGCCCGCCCGCGATCGCGATTGACGCGACCTCGCGGCGCCCGAGGCGCTACAGACCGAGCGGGAACGTGTACGGGCGAGGCGACACGTCCCGCCCGACGTCGAGCTGCACCCTCGTGTGGTTCCCGATCGTGATGTCGCGTGGGTTCCCGCTGAAGCGCACCCCGTTCACGTAGGCGATGACCGGTCCCTGCGCCGGGCCGACCTGCGTCGCGCTGAGGGGCTGGTGCCAGATGTCGAAGTACTCGCCGAGCGTGTAGGTCCGCCGCAGCGGCGACTCGATGTGGATCACGCCGTCCGCGGTGTGGCTGTGCAGCCAGTAGAAGCAGGACCCGGCCACGACCTCCGACCCGGTGGCGCCGGCCACGCTCTGGCGGGGCGGCGCGATCCCGATGCCGGCCGGGACGCTGCGCTGCTGGCCGTCGACGAACACGGCCAGGTGCGAGTGCACGTGGAAGAGGAGCTGCTCGGCGTTGTTGCACTGGATCCCGTCGACGGGCTGGCCCGGCGAGCCGCCGTCGAAGCTGGCGGTCGACGCCAGCAGGGGTCCCGCGCTCGCGCCCGCGGCGGTCGACGTCGACGAGGATCCGCTCGAGGCCACGATCAGCGCCGACCCGGACGCGACCACCACGGCCAGGGCCAGCGCCCACGGCCACGCGAGCGACCGGCGCCGTCGGCGGCCGAACCGGCGCCAGGCGGGCCGCTTCGACGGCGTCGGCCGGCGCGGCGGTGTCGCCGTCGAGTACCGGCGCGTCTGGCGCGACGTGCGCTTCTTCGACACCGCGGCACGGTACCGCCGACTTCTCGGCGGACCGCCGCGGGTCCTCAGCGTCCTCACAGCGCCGCACGCGCCTCGTTGGTCCGCTCGGCGCGGTGGGCGCGGTCGGGCGCGGTCGGCTCAGGTCGGGCTGGTCGGCGGGCCCGGCGCGGACGCGTTGGCGAGGCCGGCGGCCGCCGCCAGCCGGGCGAAGGTCCGGGCGTCTCGGACCGCGGCGGCGCCGGCGTCGTTGTTGAAGTACGCGTACCCGTCCGCGCCCGGGCCCCAGCGCTCGACCAGCCGCGCCGCCCACGTGGCGAGGGCGCGCCGCCCGTAGCCGGGCGGGGTCGCGGTGCGGCCCTCGTGGAGGCGCAGGTAGCACCAGCTCGCGGTGCGGACGAGGGGCCCGTGCTGCGACCGACGGTCCCACAGGCAGAGCGCGGCGTCATGGTCGGCGAGCAGGTCGTAGAGGGCGTCGACGTGCCACGACTCGTGGCGTGGCTCCACGACGACGCGCACCCTCTTACCGAAGGCCGCGAGCGTCTCGGCGAGCCGGCCGAGCTCGAGCCGCATGGTGGGCGGCAGCTGGAGCAGCACCGGCCCCAGCTTCGGGCCGAGGCCGGCGGCGCGCTCGAGGAGCCGCGCCACCGGGTCGGCGGGGTCCTGGAGGCGACGCACGTGCGTGAGGTACCGGCTGGCCTTCACGGCGAAGGTGAACGGGTCGGGGGTGCGGGCGGCCCACTGCTCGAAGGTCGCTCGGGCCGGGAGGCGGTAGAAGGGGCTGTTCGCCTCCACGGTCGCGAACCCGGTGGCGTAGTACTCGAGCCAGCGCGCCGTCGGCAGGGCGCGCGGGTAGAAGGGGCCCCGCCAGTCGCGGTACTGCCACCCCGAGGTCCCGATTCGGATCGTCATCGCCGGCAGCGGCGCCGCGGTGGCCGCTCCGCCGGTCCGGCCACGTCGGTCTGGCGGCGGTCCGGCGCGCTCAGCTCGTCGCGGCGGCGAAGCGGTCGGTGAGCCGGTAGAAGCGCGCCGGCGTGTCCCAGAGCACGGGCCGGGCGTCGGCCTCGAGGTCGACGCCGTCGAGGCGGCGGAGGAACTCGTCGAGGGCATCCGGGAACGCGGCGTCGGGATGCGGGAAGTCGCTCGCCCACATGACGTGGTCGGCGCCGACCCGCCCGATCGTGAACGCGGCCAGCGCGTCCTCGGGATCGGACGAGATCACGCACTGTCGGGCGAAGTACTCGCTCGGCCGGAGGGACAGCGCCGCGAGCTCGGTGCCGCCGAGCCACTCGTGGTGCTCGTCGAGGCGGGCCAGCCAGTACGGCAGCCAGCCGGTGCCCGACTCGAGGAACGCCACCCGGAGGCCGGGGTGCCGCTCGCACACGCCGCCGAGCAGGATCGCGGTCGCCGCCGTCATCTGCTCGAGCGGGTGGGAACAGGCGTGTCGGGCCGCGAAGCTCTCGAAGCGGTCGCGCCCGATCGTCGGCGCCCGCACGCCGAGCGCCTCGTGCACGCCGAGCACGAGGCCGGTCGCCTCGAGCGCGTCGTAGAGCGGGTCGAAGGCGGCGTCGTCGAGGTACGCGTCGCCGACGTGGTTCGGCCGGACCAGCACCCCGACGAGCCCGAGCTCGGCGGCGCGGCGCGCCTCGGCGGCGGCGCGTGCGGGCGTCCGCTGGGGGACGACGCCGACGGCGGCCAGTCGCGACGGCGCGGCCGAGCAGTACTCGGCCGCCCACGCGTTGTACGCGCCGCAGGCGGCGGCGGCCTCGGCTTCGTCGAGCTCGGGGAGGTACGGCACGAAGAGGCCCATGGAGGGGAAGAGGACGGCGGCGTCGATGCGCTGCGCGTCCATCGCCCGGAGGTACGAGGGGGCGTCGAAGCCGTGCGTCAGCTGGTCGGCGAGGCGCGACGAGTCGCCGCAGAGCTCGACCGGTGTCGTGGCCGGCAGGTCCATCACGGGCCGGCCCGGGGGCGTCCAGTCCCCGAAGAGGTCGCCGGGCTCCACGACGTGGGCGTCGGCGTCGAGGATCCGCCAGCCGTCATGCACGGGGCTCACCCCGCGGGCGCGCGCTCACACGCGCCGGGCTGCCAGCGCCCCGTCGACGGGGACGACGCAGCCGCTCGTGTAGCTCGAGGCGTCCGACGCCAGGAACACGACGGCGTCGCAGACCTCGCGGGCGGTCCCGAGCCGGTGCATCGGGTTCAGGTCGGCGATCCGCTGGCGGAGCGCCTCGGGGTCCGGCGCCTGGGCCGAGAAGCGGATGAAGAGCCCGGTGTCGGTGGCGGAGGGAGCGACGACGTTCACGCGCACGTTGTCGGGCGCGTGCTCGATGGCCGCCTGCTTGCACAGGTTCACGAGCGCGCCCTTGCTGGCGCAGTAGGCCGGGTGGCCGGGCGCCACGATGAGCCCGAGCGTGGACCCGAGCGCGATCACCGAGCCGCCCCCGTTCGCGGCCATGACCGGGATGGCGGCCCGCATGCAGAGGAACGGGCCCTTGAGGTTCACGTCGAGCACCTGCTGCCAGTCCTCGTCGCTGCACTCGAGGACGCTCTGCCGGCTCTCGATGGCGGCCGACAGGACCAGCACCCGCAGCGGCCCGAGGCCGGCCGCCACCCGCACCGCCTGCTCGACGTCGGCGCGGCGCGTCACGTCGCAGGGCACGGCGGCGGCGGTCGCGCCGGCGGCGCCGAGGTCGTCGGCCACCCGGCGGGCCCCGTCGGCGTCGAGGTCGGCGACCACGACCGCGGCGCCCTCGGCCGCCAGCCGGCGGGCCACCGCCTCGCCGAGGCCGGCGGCGCCGCCGGTGACGATCGCGACCCCCGAGAGGCTCACCGCAGCGCCGCCAGGCCGCCGTCGGCCGGGAGGACCGCGCCGCTCACGTAGGCGGACTGGTCGCTGGCGAGGAACAGGGCGATGGCGGCGACGTCCTCGGCCCGCCCGAGCCGGCCCACGGGGATCGTGCGCTTGAGCCCGTCGACGAACTGGTCGGCGCCGGGCGTCTTCTCGAGCACCTTGCGGAACCGGGGCGTGTCGATCGAGCCGGGCGCGATGACGTTCGCCCGCACCGCGGGCCCGTACTCGACCGCGATCTGCTTCGTGAGCAGCACCAGCCCGGCCTTCGCGGCGCCGTAGGCGGCGTAGCCCTCGGACCCGATGAGGCCGAGCGTCGACGCGGTGTTGATGATGCTGCCGCCACCCCCGTCGAGCAGGGCCGGCAGCGCGGCCCGGCAGGCCCAGAAGATCGCCGAGAGGTTCGTGGCGATGGTGAGGTCCCAGTCCTCGTCGGTGCAGTCCACGAGCCGGCCGCTCATCTGCACCGCGGCGTTGTTGTAGAGGACGTCGAGGGCCCCGAAGCGCTCGAGCGCGACGGCGACCATCCGGTCCACGTCGGCCCGGCGGGAGACGTCGACGTGGGCGACCACCCCCTCGCCGCCCTGCTCCTCGAGGAGCCGGACCGTCTCGGCGGCCCCGTCGGCGTCGACGTCGGCGACGAGCACGCGGGCGCCGTGGGCCGCGAAGAGCAGGGCCGCGGCCCGCCCCTGGCCCGAGCCGGCGCCGGTGATCAGCGCCACCTTGTCGGGCAGCAGCCGGTGGAAGTCGAGGGGCGCGAGCGGGGTCATGCCGGCCGCATTCTGGCTGGTCGACCGGCTCGACGTCTCGTCCGCTTCCGGCCGCTCACCCCGCCGACCAGACCGCCGCGACCTCCTCGGCGGTGCGGAGGGTCGCGAGCGGCGCCAGGGTGTGCTCGATGACGGCGTCGGCGTACTCGCCCGGGACCCCCGCCACCGCGTCGGTCACGACCACGCACCGGTAGCCGAGGTCGACGGCGACGAGGACCAGGCCGAGGATCCCGATGTTCACGGACACCCCGGTGGCCACGATCGTCGCCACCCCCAGGTTGCGGAGGGTCTGGTCGAGGTCGGTGCCCGGGAAGGGACTGAGCCCGTGCCGGCGGGCGGCCACGAGGTCGGTCGGCTCGGGCCCCAGCTCGGGGACCACCGCGACCGATTCGGTGCCGACGAGCAGGTGCGGGGGCCCCTTGGCGAGGGACCGCAGCATCGGTGCGTTCTCGCTCGAGCCGACCCGGTCCGGACGGAACTCGGCGACGCAGTGGACGACGCGCGCCCCGGCGGCCCGGGCCGCTCGCACGACGCGCGCGGCGCGGTCGATCACGCCGCGGGCGGCCACCTCGTCCGCCAGCGCGGGGATGACCGCCAGGTCGCCGACCACGCCTCGCTGGAGCTCCATCGTGAGCACCGCCGTGGTCGGTGGCGCGAGGAGCTCGGTGAGGTCGACCGGCACGCCCCGAGCCTCGCGCGGCTTGACAGGCCGGCCGGGCACCGGCCACGCTGCGGCGCCATGGCGGAGCAGAAGCTGCGGTTCGACGACGTGCGCGAGGGCGACACCGCGCCCGAGTTCCGTCACCAGCTCTCGCGGACCGATCTCGTGCGGTACGCCGGCGCCTCCGGCGACTTCAACCCGATGCACCACGACGAGGTGCAGGCCACCTCGGCCGGCCTGCCCAGCGTGTTCGGCCACGGCATGTTCACGATGGGGATCCTGGGCAAGGCCCTCACCGACTACGTCGGGGTCGGGAACCTGCGCCTCTACAAGGTGCGGTTCACGAAGCAGACCTGGCCCGGTGAGACCCTCAGCACCAAGATCACGGTGAAGAAGAAGTACGAGGAGCACGGTGAGCACCGCGTCGACCTCGACTGCGAGGTCGTGAACGAGAGCGGCGAAGCCAAGGTGAGCGGCGTGGCCGTCGCCGCCCTCCCCGCCCCGTAGCCCGCGGGCGTGCGGTTCGACCTCCCGGCCGCCGACGACGACACCCGCCCGTACTGGGACGCCGCCCGTGCCGGGCGGCTGCTCGTCAAGCGCTGCGCCGACTGCGGGGCCGCCCACTTCTACCCCCGGCCGTTCTGTCCCCGGTGCTGGAGCTCGGCGGTGTCGTGGGAGGAGGCCAGCGGGCGCGCCGTCCTCTACACCTGGTCGGTCGTGCACCACAACGACCTGCCCCCGTTCTCGGATCGGCTCCCGTACGTCGCCGCCGTCGTGGACCTCGCCGAGGGGCCGCGAATGATGACGAACGTCGTGGACTGCGACGAGGACCAGCTCCGGGTGGGCATGCCGCTGCAGGTCGCGTACCGTGAGATCGCCGAGCACGTCACGATCCCGGTCTTCGTGCCGGTCTGACATGAACCGAGACGACTGGAACTTCCCGTTCGAGGCTCCGCTCCACGACGTGTTCCCCGCCCTCCACGAGGCGCAGAACTCGTGGATGAGCCAGATCGATTCCCTGTCGGCCCCGGACCGGCGGACCCACGAGCTCATCCGGCTCGCGTGCACGGTCATCCTGCGCAACCCGCCCGGGGTGGAGCGACACGCCCGGCTGGCGCGGGAGGTCGGCGCCTCCTGGGAGGAGATCCTCGGCTCGATCATGCTCACCTGCCCCGGCTTCGGGCTGCTCCCGGCGGTCGAGGCCATCCCGCACGCCCGGCGGGGCTTCAAGGCCGCGCTCGATCCCGAGCGCGAGGAGGAGGACGCCGATGACGGCGACCGATGAGGTCCCGTTCCGAATCCTGCCTCGCATCACCGACCGCAACGCGCACTTCTGGCAGGGCGGTCGCGACGGCGAGCTGCGGTTCCAGCGCTGCCACGACTGCGGCTACTACCTGCACCCGCCGGGGGTGATCTGCCCGCGGAGCTGGTCGAAGGACCTCCGCATCGAGGCCGTCTCGGGACGAGCCGAGGTGCTGACCTTCTCGGTCAACCACCAGCCCTGGATGCCGGGCCTCGAGCCGCCCTTCGTCCTGGCCATCGTGCGCTGCGTCGAGCAGGACGACCTGCGCCTGTTCACGAACGTCGTCCACTGCGCCCCGGAGGACGTGCGCATCGGGATGCCGGTCTCGGTGCTCTTCGAGCCCCACGTCGAGGAGCAGGTGTGGATCCCCCTGTTCGAGCCCGCCCCGTGACCCCCGGCCCGAGGAGACGCGATGGACGCTGAGCTCGTCGGCGAGCGCCGAGCGGTCTTGAGCGGCATCGGGCAGTCCGCCGTCGGTCGCCGCCTCTACCGCGACCCGCTCGAGCTCACGGTCGACGCCTGCCTCGAGGCCATCGGCGACGCCGGGCTCACCACCGCCGACGTCGACGGCCTCTCCACCTATCCCGGCGGCCTCGACAACCCGGCCGGCTTCTCGGGGGCGGGCGTGCCCGACGTCCACGAGGCCCTGCGCCTGAACCTCAACTGGTACGCCGGCGGGCTCGAGCTCCCCGGGCAGCTCGGCGCGGTCGTGAACGCGATCCTCGCCGTCTCCGCCGGCCTGGCCCGGCACGTCCTGTGCTTCCGGACCGTCTACGAGGGCAGCGCCCAGGGGACGAAGGGCCGCTCCTCGGTCATGCCCGGCGGCGAGAACCGCGCCGGCGGGTTCCGCGCCAGCGGCTTCATGGAGTGGCTGCTCCCGTACTCGGTGCCGTCGGCGGCCACCTGGATCGCGCTGTACGCGGCCCGTCACTTCCACGAGTACGGCACCACCCGGGCCCAGCTGGCCCAGATCGCGCTCAACGCCCGCGCCAACGCGGCGTTGAACCCGAAGGCCATCTACCGGGACCCGATGTCGATGGACGACTACTTCGCCGCCCGGATGATCTCCTGGCCGCTGTGCCTGTTCGACTGCGACGTGCCGTGCGACGGCGCCACCGCCATGATCGTCTCGCGGGCCGACGCCCGGCCCGACCTCCGCAAGCCGCCGCTGACGGTCGAAGCCGTCGGCACCGCGCTGCACGGCCGCCCGGGCTGGGCCGACTACCCCGACCTGACCACGATGGCCTGCCACGACGCCGGTGCGCAGCTGTGGACCCGCACCGACCTGCAGCCCGGGGACGTGCAGCTGGCCGAGATGTACGACGGGTTCTCGTTCATCACCATGTGCTGGCTCGAGGCCATGCGGTTCTGCGGGAAGGGCGAGTCCGGCCCGTTCGTCGAAGGGGGCCAGCGGATCGCCCGCGACGGCGAGCTGCCGCTCAACACCCACGGTGGGCAGCTCTCGGCCGGCCGGCTGCACGGCTTCGGCTTCCTGCACGAGGCCTGCCTCCAGCTCTGGGGCGAGGCGGCGGAGCGGCAGGTGCCGGGCGACCCCGAGGTGGGCGTCGCCTGCGCCGGCGGCGGGCCGCTCGCCGGCGCGCTGCTCCTGACCCGGGCTCGCTGACCCGGCCCGGCTCAGCCGAGGCTGAGCGCGGCGAGCGCTTCGAGCTGGTCGGTGCTGCCGCCCCCGGTGCGCTGGAGCGTGAGGAGCCGCTTGTAGAAGAGGTGGATGTCGTGCTCCCAGGTGAAGCCGACCCCGCCGTGCACCTGGATGGCGGCGGCGCCGACGGCGGCGAGCTCGTCGGCGGCGAAGGCGAGCGCCATCGTCGCCGCCCGGTGCGCCTCGTCGGTCTCGGCGGCGTCGGCGGCCCAGCAGGCGTAGTACGCGGCGGCCCGGGCCATCTCGACCGCCCGCAGCATGTCCGCGCACAGGTGCTGCACGGCTTGGAAGGTGCCGATCGGCACCCCGAACTGCCGGCGCTCCCGCGCGTACTCGACCGACAGCTCGAGGGCCCGCGCCGCGGCGCCGACGCCGTCGAGAACCGCGCCGACGGCCAGCCGGTCGAGCGTGCGCGCCACCGCGGCGGTGGCGTCACCGGCGCCGACGCGGAACCCGGCGACGTCGTCGAGCGTCACCGTGGCCTCGGCGCGCGAGCCGTCGACGGTCGGCGTGGCGACCACGTCGGCGTCCGCCGCCTCGACCGCGAAGACCCCCAGCCCGCCGGCCTCGGTCCCGGCCACCACGAGCAGGACGTCAGCGCCGGGCGCACCGTCGACGTGCGCCTTGGCGCCGTGCAGCGCCCAGCCGTCCCCGCGGCCGACGGCCCGGGTCTCCGGCGCCCGCCACGCCGCCCGGCGGCGCGGCTCGTACACGGCCACGGTGCCCCGCGCCTCCCCTCGCGCCAGCGCCGGGAGGAGCGGGTGCGCGTCCCAGCCGTCGAGGGCGTCGACGAGGCTCGCCGCGCCGACCGCCGTGGCCAGGTACGGGCACGGGCAGACGGCCCGCCCCAGCTCCTCGAGGACGACCGCGGCGTCGACCATGCCCATGCCGGCGCCGCCGTGGCTCGCCGGGGCGAGGAGGCCGACCACGCCGAGGTCGACGAGCCCGCGCCACAGCTCGTCGCCGCAGGCGCGCTCGCGGCCGTAGGTGGCGCGCACCCACTCGAGCGGCGCGCGGTCGGACAAGAACCGGCGCACGGCCTGGCGGAGCTCGTCCTGCTCGGCTGAGAACTCGAAGTCCAAACCCCGCTCCCGGATCCGCCGACGACGGACGGGCGTCGGGCGGACGGGAACGGTAGCGCCCGCCGCGGGACCTCGCGCGGCGACGGTCGCGCGCCCGAGCCGCGCCCGTCGACCAGGCGGTAGCGTCGCTCGGATGCGATTGCGCTACGGCGAGGCCGAGGAGCGCTTCCGGGCCGAGCTCGTGGCCTGGCTCGAGGAGCACGCGCCGCCGCGCGAGGTCCTGGCGGCGCCGAAGCGCTCCAGCGCCGACCTCCAGCCGTGGGCGCGCGCCTGGCAACGCCGGCTGTTCGAGGCCGGCTGGCTGGTCCCGGGCTGGCCACCCGAGCTGGGCGGACGGAACGCCTCGCCCGGCGAGCAGATGATCTACTTCGAGGAGATGAAGCGGCGCGAGATCCCGCGCAGCCTGAACCCGCAGGGGATCGGGATCATCGCCCCGTCGCTGCGCGACGCCGGCACCCCGGACCAGCAGGCCCGCTGGTTGCTCCCGACGCTGCGGGCCGACATCGCCTGGTGCCTCGGGATGAGCGAGCCCGGCGCCGGGAGCGACCTGGCCAGCCTCAAGACCCGGGCCGTCCTCGACGGCGACCACTTCGTCGTGAACGGCCAGAAGGTGTGGACCTCGGGCGCGCACGACGCCGACTGGTGCATGTGCTTCGTGCGGACGAACGTCGACGCGCCGAAGCACCAGGGCATCAGCGTCCTCGTCATCGACATGCGCTCGCCCGGCGTCGAGGCCCGCCCGTTCGCCGAGCTCACCGAGCCGGACTACGAGGACTTCAACGAGGTCTTCTTCACCGACGTCATCGTCCCGGCGGAGAACCTGCTCGGCGAGCTCGACCGGGGCTGGGCCCTCACCCAGGCGTCGCTGGCTCACGAGCGGGCCATGCTGTGGGTCGACTACGCCTACGACGTCCAGCGGGCCTTCCGGGCCATGGTCGGCCTCGCGGGCCGGCCGGGAGCCGATGGCGCGCCGCTGGGCCAGGACGCGCGCTTCCGTGACGACGTGGCCCGCTTCTACGTGGACTCGCAGGCGCTGCTGCTGATGGGCTACCGCGGCTTCTCGAAGTTCATGCGCGGACGCGCCGCGCCGGAGCACTCCCTCCTCAAGCTCTACGGCAGCGAGACGCTCCAAGAGGTGCTCCTCACGGCGACCGAGTGGCAGGGCCCCACCGGCCTCGACCTCGACGTCCTCGGCCCGGCGATGTGGCGCCAGGGCGCGTGGGTCACCCAGTACCTGCGCTCGTTCTCCGGCACCATCCCGGGCGGGACGAGCGAGATCCAGCGCAACATCATCGCCGAGCGGGTGCTCGGCCTGCCCCGATCCGGGAGTGGACGATGACCGACGAGCAGCTCACCGCGGCCGACGTGGCCCGGATGCGCACCCCCCTGTGGGAGCAGGCCAAGACCGCGATCGCCCAGGGCCGGTCCGGCGAGGCGGTGGCCCTCATCGACCGGGCGGTCGAGCAGTGGAGCGCGCTGAAGGACTACTCGATCAACTGGATCACCTCCCTGCTCACGTTCGTCGGCGAGGAGCTCGGCGAGGAGGCGGTCGAGCGGGCCCTTCGCAAGACGGGGGAGGAGTTCGTCCGCCCGCGCCGCGACACCGGCACCGACTGGGGGTCGCTGCCCGCGGCGGCCCGGGCCAAGGTCATCGCCCGGGCCATGCTGGCCAACATGGGAGCCGTCGAGGTGGCCGAGGACGACGAGAAGATCGTCCTCTCCTTCCGCTGCGGGAGCGGCGGCAAGCTCATCGAGGACGGCCGCTACGAGGGTGAGCACCCGTACCTGCGGCTGCGCGAGCGAGGCCCGCGGACGCTCATGCGCGACGAGCTCTGGGTCTACTGCGCCCACTGCTCGGTGAACAACGAGATGCAGCCGGTCGAGTGGGGCGGCGCGCCGACGAGCGTGGAGTACCCGCCGGAGCGACCGGGCCAGCCGTGCGTCCACCACATCTACAAGGACGTCGCGAAGGTCCCGACCGAGGCGTACGACCGGATCGGCAAGGCCCGCCCCCGGCCCTGACCGCCGCGCGCGTCCGGCCGGCGACGAGGCGACGCCGACCCCCGTGGATATCCTCCCCGCCGTGAGACGGGCCGCCGGGCGGGTCGCGCGTTGGATCGTGCTCGTCGCCGCTGCCCTCGGCGTCGCGGGGCTGAGCCCCGCCGCCGCCGCGAGCCACCCGTCCGGGCCGGCGTTCAACATCCGGGACCCCTGCACGTACCCGAGCCCGTCGCAGGTCCAGCGGTCCTTCGGCGCCCCGGTGACGACGAACCACGCCACCGGGCTGGCGATCGCGTGCAACTTCGTGGTCGGCGCCGCCGCCCAGCCGACGGGGACGCTGGTCGTCGCGCTCATCTACCCCGTGTTCCCGCCCCCGGGGGAGACCGCGGTCGACATCATCGAGGTGCAGCGGGCGATCGACGGCGACAACAACGTGACGATCGCCAACGCCAAGCTGGGGAAGGCCAGCTACTTCAACCTCGACAACTCGACGCTCTCGGTCGCGGTGAGCAAGAAGTTCGCGGTCACGCTCCAGTGGACGCCGTCCGGCGCGCCCGCGGCCGGGTCGCAGCTCACCCCGCCGGTGCAGTCGAAGCTGACCGCGGTGGCGAAGTCGATCTTCCCCCGGACGCCGAAGAGCCGACGCTGAGGCGGCCGGGCCGTCGGCTTCCGGCCCCCCGTCGACCGCCGTTAGGGCGGACGGAGCCGCGTTAGCTCCGGAGCACCCGGCCCGGGCGAGCGTCGAGCCCGTCCGGGACGGGCTCGCCGTCGACGCGGATCGGCGTGCCGTTCACCAGGACGTGCGCGACCCCGACCGGCGAATCGGCGACGAGGCGCTCCCCGTCCGCGGGGAAGTCGCGGACTCGGCGCAGCTTGCCGGGCGCGACCGTGTCGGGGTCGAAGACGGTCACGTCGGCGGCCCGCCCCGGCTCGAGCACGCCCCGGTCGGTGAACCCGAACACGGCCGCGGGCTCGCCGGTGAGCTTGTGCACCGCGGCCTCGAGCGTCAGCACCGGCCGCTCCCGCACCCAGTTGCCGAGCAGGTCGGTCGGGAGGCAGGCATCGCAGAGCTGCCCGACGTGGGCGCCGGCGTCGGAGAGCCCGATGAGCATCCCCTCCTGGCGGAGCAGCGAGGCGATCATGTCCTCGTCGTCGTTGGCCAGCACGGCCCGGACCCGAGTGGACAGGTCCTCGGCGACGGCGAGCTCCAGGAGCGCGTCGAGCGGCTCGACGCCCCGCTCGCGGGCGAGGGCCGCCACGCTCCGCCCCTCGAGCTCGGGGTGGTCGCGGCTCTCGGCGATGGTGACGGTGTCCCACTGGGGCCGGAACACGCGACCGGTCGCCAGCTCGTCCTGCGCGGCGCGGCGCCACGCCGGGTCGCGGTAGGCGGCCAGCCGCTCCGCCTCGGGGCGGTCCATGAGGGCACGGAACGCCGGCACGGTGTTGAACGTGAACGGCTCGGCCAGCGTCATCTGGAAGGTGAGGGGTCGGCAGGTCACCTGCGGCCACACGTCGGCGCCGTCGGCGCGCTCGTCGGCGTTCAACGCCGCCATGCGCGTGGCGAACGGCGACCCCCTCACGGTGAGCAGCGCGGTCCAGGTGAACGGTCGCCGCACCCGCTTCTGGAGCTCGTACACGTCGGCGTGGCGGATGCGCTCGCCGGGGGTCAGCTCGGCGACGCCGCGGCCGAGGTCGCCGAGGGGACGCAGCAGCGCCTCGAGCTCCGCGAGCCCCGCCAGCCGCGACGGGACCGGCCGCCCGCCGTCACCGGAGTGGGTGGGCGCGGAGCTGGTGGCGAAGCCGGCCGCGCCGGCGGCGACCGAGTTGCGCACGACCTGCGCCATCTGCGCCAGCTCGTCGTCGGTCGGCTCCTCGCGCTCGTATCCCTCGTCGCCCATCACGTAGAGGCGGACCGCGGTGTGCCCGACGTAGGCAGTGAAGTTCAGGCCGACGCCGCGGCGCTCGACCGCGTCCAGGTACTCGGGGAAGCTCTCGAAGTCCCACGGGATCCCGGCCTCGAGGGTCGCGAGGCTCATGTCCTCGACGTGCTGGAGGGTGCGGCCGATGAGGGACCGGTGCTCGGCTCGGCACGGAGCGATCGAGAAGCCGCAGTTCCCCGCGACGACCGTGGTCACGCCGTGCCACGACGACGGCGTGAGGGCCGGGTCCCAGAACACCTGGGCGTCGTAGTGGGTGTGGATGTCGATGAAGCCCGGCGCCACCACGCGACCGCCGGCGTCGAGCTCGCGGCGGCCCGTGAGGTCCTCGCCGACGTCGGCCACGCGGTCGCCGTCGATGGCCACGTCGGCCCGCCGGCCTGGCGCCCCCGTCCCGTCGATGACCGTGCCGCCGCGGATCACGAGGTCGTGAACCATCGCCCAGCCTCCTTGTCGACCCGGTGCCTCGCCGCCGGGCGGCGAGTGGGCTCATCCCAGGTGTCACGCACCCTATTACGGTGGTGAACCGTGGCTGTCGTGCCGTCCCGAGGGGCACCGTGACCGCGTTGCCCGACACGATGCGCGTCGCCGTCTACCGGCGACCCGGCGAGGTCGACGTCGAGGAGCGGCCGGTCCCGGACGTCGGGCCGCGAGACGTGCTGCTCGAGGTCAGCCACTGCGGGATCTGCGGCAGCGACATCCACTTCGTCCTCGACGGCTGGGGTCGACCCGGCTCGGTCGAGGGCCACGAGTTCGCGGGCCGCGTCGTCGCCGTGGGCGACGAGGTCACCGGCTGGCGGGTCGGCGACGCCGTCGTCGGCGGCCCGAGCCCCCGCTGCGGGACCTGCGAGTACTGCCGCCAGGGTCGCCCGTCGCTCTGCGTCGGCCGGCACACGCCCGGCGCCGCCGCGCACAGCGACGGTGCCTTCGCCGAGTACACGCTCGTCCCGGAGGCGTCGCTGCGACGGATCCCCGACGGGGTGTCGCTGCGGGCGGCGGCGCTGGCCGAGCCGCTGGCGGTGGCCCTCCACGGGCTGACCCGGGGCGGCGTGCGCGCGGGCCAGCGCCTGCTCGTGACCGGCGCCGGTCCGATCGGCGCCCTGAGCGTCGCCGCGGCCCGAGCGCGCGGCGTGACCGACGTCGTCGTCAGCGAGCCGCACCCGAGGCGTCGCGCCCTCGCCGAGCGGCTCGGGGCCCGGGCGGTCGAGCCGGCCGAGCTCGTGAGCCCGGCGTCCCCCGGTGACGTCGTCGACGACGCCTTCGACGTGGCGCTCGAGTGCTCCGGCCACGCCGTGGCCATGGAGGCCGCACTCGGCCAGCTCAAGCGGGGCGGCACCCTCGTCCTCGTCGGCGCCGGCATGAAGGCGCCGCGACTCGACGGCAACCGGATCCTGCTCAACGAGCTGGTCGTGACCGGCTCGTTCGTCTACGACGCCGACGGCTTCGAGCGCGCGCTCGAGCTCCTCGCCCGACCAGACTTTCCCGCCGAGGTGCTGATCGAGCCCGGTGAGGTCCCCCTCGACGGGCTCCTCGACGCCCTCGTCGGCCTCCACGACGGCGCGGTGGCGGCGAAGGTCCTCATCGTGCCTCGACGACAGGAGGAACTGTGAAGACCGACCGCAAGCCGCGGTTCAACCACGTGGCGATGAGCCTGCCGGCCGACCTCCTCGACGACGCCCACCGGCGCGAGATCGTGCGCTTCTACAGCGAGGTGTTCGGCTGGGAAGAGATCCCGATGATGACCGTCGACCGCCAGCGGCTCGTCCTGTCCGTCTACACGATCGAGCAGTTCGTGTTCCTGATCGCCGACGACTCGCCGATGGCCTGCCCCCGGCTCGACCACTACGGGATCTCGGTCGCCACCGAGGCCGAGCTGGACGGGATGCTGGCGCGGGCCGAGGCCTTCCGGGACCACGACGACCGGGTGGACATCATCGACAAGAAGGTCGAGGACCACGGGATGCTGGCGATCACGAGCATCTACCTCCGGTACCTCCTGCCGATGATGGTCGAGGTCCAGTGGTGGGACTTCAAGGAGCAGCCCGCTGATGCCGCGGCCGGCTGAGCCGCGTCGCCACCGGCGGCGCGGCGCGCTCGCCGCGACGCGCGCGCACGGGCCGGTCGACGGCGCCGGCGCCGAAGCGCGGCCGCGTGGCTGATTCGTCGCTGCGCTACGGCGCCTTCGCGCCGCAGGGCTGGAAGCTCGAGTACTCCGGTTGGAGCGCCGCCGACGCGTGGGACCGGACGGTGGCGCTGGCCCAGCAGGCCGAGCAGCTCGGCTACGAGCACCTCTGGGTGTACGACCACGTCGAGACGGTGCCCCGCCGCGAGCCCACGCACGTCTTCGAGGCGTTCACCACGCTGGCGGCGCTGTCGCAGCGCACGGCCACCATTCGCCTCGGGCAGCTCGTGACCTGCGCCGCCTACCGGAACGCCGGCCTCCTCGCCAAGGAGGCGGCCGGGCTCGACGTCCTGAGTGGCGGCCGGCTCATCCTCGGGCTCGGCGGGGGCTGGTACGACCGCGAGTACCAGGCGTATGGCTACGAGTTCCCGTCGGCGCGGGAGCGGCTGGAGATCCTCGACGAGACCGTCCAGGCGGTGCGGGCGCTGTGGTCGGAGCCGACGGTGACGTTCGTCGGCAAGCACGTGCGGCTCGACGGCGCGTACTGCGACCCGAAGCCGCTGCAGGCGCGGCCGCCGATCTGGATCGGCGGGGGCGGCGAGCGCGTCACCCTGCGCATCGCCGCCGCCAGCGCCGACGCGACGAACTGGCAGGTCGGCCTGGACGAGTTCGTCCACAAGTCCGAGGTGCTCCGACGCCACTGCGCCGACGTCGGTCGGCCCTTCGAGGACATCGTGCGCACGCACGCGCCCGACTGCCGGCTCTTCGCCTCCGAGGGCGAGCTCCGAGCCTGGCTGGCGTCGGAGGACGGCGGGAACCTGTGGGGACGCGAGGACCCCGAGGGCTACGTTCGAGACAACTTCGTCGGGACCGTCGAGCAGGTGACGGACAAGGTCCAGGCGTTCGTGGACGCCGGGTGCCGGGAGTTCGTCCTGTGGTTCCGCGACTACCCCGCGAGCGAGAGCCTCGAGCAGTTCGCGACCGCGGTGCGCCCGAAGGTTCGCCCGTAAGGACGCCCGTCTAGGGTTTCGGCATGGCGACCCAGGCGCCCGCGCGCGACGTGGGCATCCGGACGCCGGGGGCGCGTCCGAGGCCGCCGTGGGCCGCGGTGCTGCTCGGCGCCGTCGTGCTCGCCGGCGTGGGGCTCCGCTTCTACACCCGGTCGGACCTCTGGCTCGACGAGGCCCTCTCGGTCAACGTCGCCCGGCTGCCGCTCTCCGACCTGCACGCGGCCCTGCGCCACGACGGGGCGCCGCCCCTCTACTACGCGCTCCTCCACTTCTGGATCCGCGGCTTCGGCACCGGCGACTTCGCCTCCCGGGCGCTCTCGGGCCTCCTGTCCGTCGCGACGCTGCCGCTGGCCTGGTTCGCGGGGCGGCGCCTCGGGGGCCGACGGCTCGCCGCCTTCACCCTCGTCGTGGTGGCCACCTCGCCGTACGCCATCCGCTACGGCACCGAAGCCCGCATGTACTCGCTGATCATGCTGCTCGTGTTCGCCGGCTACCTCGCGGTGCTGCGCGCGCTCGAGTCAGCATCGCCCCTCCGGCTCGCGCTGGTCGCGCTCGTCACCGCGCTGCTCATCTACACCCAGTACTGGTGCTTCTACCTCGTCGCGGTGGCGGGGGCGCTGCTCGTCGTCCGTGCCGTGCGCGCCGGGGCCGGCCCGGTCCGGCGGGCGGCGCAGCGCGTCATCGGGGCGATCGTCGTCGGTGTCCTGACCTTCATCCCGTGGATCCCCACCTTCGCCTACCAGGCGCGCCACACCGGGACCCCCTGGGGCAACGCCCGCGTGCCCTGGTCGTCCACCGCCGAGGCGCTGGCGCGCTTCGCCGGCGACGACCACAACGGCGAGACCTTCATCCTCCTGTTCGCGCTCCTGGCGCTGGCGGTGATCGGCGTCTTCGGGCGCAGCCTGGACGGCCGGAGGATCGAGCTCGACCTCCGGACCCGCCCCGGCGTGCGCGCCGTCGCCATCCTGGCCTTCGGCACCCTCGTGCTCGGCACCACGCTGTCGTTCGCGGCCGGCAGCGCGTTCGACTCCCGGTACGCGTCGGTGATGTTCCCCTTCTACGCCCTCGTCGTGGCCCTCGGGATCAGCCTGTTCACGGACCCGAAGGTGCGCGCCGGCGTCCTCGCCGTCGTCGTGCTCCTCGGGCTCGTGGGCGGGATCCGCAACGTGACCACGAACCGCACCCAGGCCGGACAGGCGACCACGATCATCGCCGCCAACGCTCGACCCGGCGACGTCGTCGCGTACTGCCCCGACCAGATCGCGCCGTCGGCGAGCCGGCTGCTCGCGGGCGTCCCCGGGCTCGTGCAGCTCACCTTCGCCGACGCCTTCGGGCCCACCCGCGTCGACTGGGTCGACTACGTCGACCGCATCGGGTCGGCGAGCCCGGCGGCGTTCGCGAGCGAGGCGGTCCAGCGGGCCGGCCCGCACACGATCTGGTACATCTCGGCCTTCGGCTTCAACCACGTCGAGGGCAAGTGCGAGGGGGTGGACGCCGCGCTCGCCCGGGCCCGGCCCAACGCCGCGATCGCTGTGGCGCAGGATGACTCGATCGCCGAGTACATGAGCCTCACGATCTATCGCGGGTGAGGCCCCTCGCCCGCCGGCTCGGCGCCACCCGCTTCGTCGACCGCGATCTGCGCGCCGCCGTCGGACCGTGGCTCGTCGCCCGGGTCATCGTGGCCGGAGCCCTCGCGGTCGCGCGATTCGCCGACGACCAGGTCGGCGCCCGGCCGCGCCCGGTCCCGCTCCGCCAGGGCCTCTTCGCCTGGGACGCCGCCTTCTACCGCGACCTCGCGACGCATGGCTACGCCGGGCTGCCGCGCGCGGCGCTGCGCTTCTTCCCGCTCGTGCCCCTGCTCACCCGCGGGCTCGGCGCGGTGTTCCTCGGCAACGAGGGCGTGGCGCTCGTCGTGATCGCCAACCTCTCGGCGCTCGTCTTCGTCGCCCTGCTCCACCGGCTCGCGGCCCTCGAGACCGGCGACGACGCGCTGGCGCGACGAGCGGCCTGGTTTGCGGCCGTCTTCCCGCCGTTCGCGGTGCTCGTGCTCGGGTACGCCGACGCCACCGCCCTGGCGCTGGCGGCGGGGACGTTCCTGGCCCTGCGAACCCGCCGGTTCGCGGTGGCGGTCCCGCTCGGGCTCCTTTCCGGGCTCTGCCGGCCGGTCGGCGTGCTGCTGGTCGTCCCCGCGGTCCTCGAGGCGGCGCGCGGCTGGCACGCCGCGGGTCGTCCCGACCGCGCCCGCCGCGCCGCCGCCGTCGTCGCGCCCGCGGCCGGCCTGGCCGCGTTCCTCGCCTACGCCGGCGTCGCCTTCGGCGACGCCCTCGCGCCCCTCACGGTCCAGAACCAGTCGCACCTGCGGGGACGCTTCGAGTTCCCGATCACGAGCCTCGTCGACGGCGTCCGCGACGTCTCGAACGCCGGACGCTTCGGCCCCGGCGCCCACGTCTTGTGGGCGGTCGGGTTCGCTGCCCTCCTCGTCGTCGTCGCCCGCCGGCTCCCGTCGTCCTACACCGCGTACGCGGCGCTGACCCTCGTGCTCGCCCTCTCGGCGCACAACCTCGACTCGTTCGAGCGCTACTGCGCCGGCGCGCTGCCCTTCCTCCTCGCCGCCGCGATCGTCACCAGGCTCCCCGAGCGCGAGCGGGCCGGGCTCGCCTTAGCGGCGGCGGCGATGCTCGGGTACGCCCTCCTCAGCTTCCTCGGCCTCTACGTGCCCTGAGGCCTCGGCGCGTCGGCGGGGCCCGTAGGCTGTCTGCTCCCGTGACCGACCAGACCCCGCCCGCGGACCCCGAGGTCCTCATCATCGGCGCCGGCCCGGCCGGCCTGACCGCCGCCTACCAGCTCTCGAAGCGGGGCGTGACCTCGACCGTCCTCGAGCTCGACGACGTCGTCGGCGGGATCAGCCGCACCGTCTTGCGGGACGGCTGGCGCTTCGACATCGGCGGGCACCGGTTCTTCACGAAGGTGCAGCCCGTCGAGGACCTCTGGTTCGAGATCCTCGGCGCCGACGACTTCCTCCGGCGGCCCCGGAAGAGCCGCATCTACTACCGCGGGAAGTTCTACGACTACCCGATCTCGGCGATGAACGCGCTCCGCAATCTCGGCCCGGTCGAGGCCGTCCGCTGCGTCGGCTCGTACCTGTGGGTGCGAATCCGCAAGCCCAAGGACATGTCGACCCTCGAGGGCTTCGTGGCGTCGCGGTTCGGCTGGCGGCTCTACCGGCACTTCTTCAAGACGCAGAGCGAGAAGGTCTGGGGCGTGCCGGCTACCAAGATCCAAGCCGACTGGGGGGCGCAGCGGATCAAGAACCTGTCCCTGTTCCGGGCCGTCTGGGAAGCGCTGAAGCCGAAGCGCGTCCGGCGCAAGGCGGCCCGGTCGAAGCAGGTCACGAGCCTCATCGAGGAGTTCAACTACCCGAAGTACGGGCCGGGGATGATGTGGGAGCGGGCCGCCGAGCTCGTGACCGCCCGGGGCACGAAGATCGTGTTCGGCTCGGCGGTCACCGCCGTCCACCACGCCGGTGGGCGGGCCGTGGCCGTGACCGCGACGACCGAGGGCGGGTCGACCCGCTACGAGTGCACCCACGTCATCTCGTCGATGCCGCTGAGCGCGCTCGTGCGAGCGATGGACCCGCCGGCGCCCGCCGACGTGCTGGCGGCCGCCGACCGCCTCGCCTACCGGGACTTCCTGACCGTGGCGCTCGTCGTGCCGGCCGACAAGGTGGCCTGGGACGACAACTGGATCTACATCAACGCGCCCGAGGTCAAGACGATGCGGATCCAGAACTTCGGCGCCTGGTCCCCGTATCTCGTGAAGGACGGGCGCAACGTCCTCGGCCTCGAGTACACGGTGCTCGAGACCGACGCGGCCTGGCAGGCGGCCGACGACGACCTCATCGAGCAGGGCAAGCAGGAGCTCGACCGCCTGGGGCTCGTCGCCGCCGCCGACGTCGAGGCCGGGTACGTGGTGCGGATGCCGAAGGCGTACCCGATGTACGACGCGACCTACAAGGCCAACGTCGAGACCCTCCGCGCCTGGCTCCAGGCCAACGCCGCCAACGTGTACCCGGTCGGCCGCAACGGCATGCACAAGTACAACAACCAGGATCACTCGATGTACACGGCCATGCTCTCGGTCGACAACATCTTCGGCGCCTCGAACGACGTGTGGTCGGTGAACGTCGAGGCCGACTACCACGAGGAGCGGGCGCCCGCCGACGCGGGGGAGCACCGCACCGCCTGAGGCACGACCGGGCCCGCTCGACGCCACCTACCAGCTGGCGAGCGCGGAGCGACGCCGCGCCCACGCCCCTCCCGCTCCCATGCATGCGCCACCCGTAAACTCGAGCCCGACTAGAGGAGTCCGACGTTGGCTTGGCTAGGACTCGCGGCGATCGTCGGGCTCGTCGTCTGCGGGCTCAGCGCGCTGCACGACGCCCTGCGCGCCCGCAAGGCCCGATCGTTGCGGCCCGGCGAGGTGCTGCCCCCGTCGTGGTGGACGGGTCGACGCCTCGCCATCGCCGCCGTCGCGTCGGTCGCGGTCGTCGCCGGCGCGATCGCCGCGCTCGTCCTCGCCTTCGGCGGCGGCTCCACGACCCCGAGGCTCGTGACCGCGCCGACCACCACGAGCACCACGACGGCCCTCACGTCGACGACGACCGGCGGGTCGCTTCCGCCGGCCCGTCCGCCGCAGCAGGTGCGCGTCGACGTGCTCAACGGGTCCGGCGCCGCCCGGGCCGCGACGGTGAAGGCGTCGGCGCTGGCCTCGACCGGCTACCGGATCGTCAACGTCGGCAACGCCCCGGTGCAGCAGGGCAGCATCGTCGAGTGCGTGGGCGGCTTCGCCTCGGATGCGGTGGTACTCGCCCGCGCGGTGGGACCCGGCACGCTCGTCCAGGGCTTCCCGATCACGGCGCCGCCGGGATCGGCGAACGCCGACTGCGTGGTCGTGCTCGGCCAGTAGCGGCGACGCCGTGAGGCGCGTGGCCGCCGTCCGGGCGGGTCGTCGCACCGCGCCCACGGCGCCGGCCGTCGCCGTCCCCGGAGCCGGGCCGCGGGACCAGACCTATGCTCGCCGGCGTGCCGACGGGGCTCGTCAACTCCGCTGATTCCCATGTGGTCGAACCGCCGGACCTCTGGGTGGAGCGGCTGCCCCGCTCGCTCCGGGACCGCGCGCCACGCGTCGCCGACGTCGACGGCGAGGCGCGCCTCCTGGTTGAGGGGATGGCGCCTCGTCGCATGGGCGGGGGTGGCGGCACCGCGGCGGAGCAGCGCGACCGCGAGCGCGCCGGTGGGGGCCACTTCCGGGCCGGGGGCTGGGACCCCGAGCAGCGAATCGTCGACCTCGACGAGGACGGCGTCTGGGGCGAAGTGCTCTACCCGACGATCGCCCTGTTCGGGTTCATGATCCCAGACCCCGAGCTCCGGTGGGCGAGCTGCCGGGCCTACAACGACTGGCTCGCGGAGACGTTCGCCGCCCAGTCCCGCCGCTTCGCGGGCGCGGCGATGATCGCGGTGCAGGAGATCGGGCCGGCGGTGGCGGAGATCGAGCGCGTCGCGGGTCTCGGGCTGCGCTCGATCATGCTCCCGATGCAGGCCCCCGACGGCCGTCCGTACAACTCGCCGGAGTACGACCCGGTGTGGGCCGCGGCGCAGTCCCACGGCATGCCGGTGAGCTTCCACGTCGGCACCGGGTCGAACCCGGTGACCGAGCGGGGGGCCGGCGGCGCGGTCATCAACTACGTCGAGGTGGGCCTCGGCGCGCAGCGCACCCTCGCCTACCTCGCCTCGTCGGGCGTGCTGGCCCGCTTCCCCGACCTGCACGTGGTGATGGTCGAGTGCGGCGCGGGCTGGCTGGCCTGGCTGCTGGAGCGGATGGACGAGGCCTTCGAGGAGCACGCGCAGTGGGTGCAGCCGAAGCTGCCCGAGCCGCCGTCCTTCTACGTCCGGCGGCAGGGACACGTCACCTTCGGCAACGACGGCGCCGGGGTCGTGAACCGCGGCTTCACCGGCGTCGAGCCGCTGCTGTGGGCGTCGGACTACCCGCACCCGGAGGGCACGTGGCCCCACACCCGGGAGACCCTGGACCGGATCTTCTCGGGCGTGCCCGAGGCCGAGCGCGAGCGGGTCACCTACGCCACGACGGCGCGCCTCTACGGGCTCGAGGCACCGCCGGGCTGACCCGCGCCTCGTGACTCCGCCGGTCCTCGCGGTCGATAACCTCCCGCCGTGGCCGATCCCCCGAAGTCGTTCCATCTCTCGCCCGCGATCCATGGGTACCTGGTCGCGCACGGCACGCCCCCCGACGACGTGCAGCGCTGGCTGATCGACGAGACGAAGCGGCGGGAGCCGGCCCGCTCGCTGATGCAGGTGGCGCCGGAGCAGGGAGCGTTCATGACCGTGCTCACGCGGCTGCTCGGCGTGCGCCAGGCGGTCGAGGTCGGCACCTTCACCGGCTACTCGGCGCTGTGCATCGCCCGAGGCCTGGCGCCCGGCGGGCGGCTGCTCTGCTGCGACGTGAGCGAGGAGTGGACCGACCTGGCTCGGGAGGCGTGGGCGAAAGCCGGGGTCGCCGACCGGATCGAGCTTCGCATCGCGCCCGCCATCGACACGCTCCGGGCGCTGCCGACCGACGAGACCGTCGACCTGGCCTTCATCGACGCCGACAAGCGCAGCTACCGCGCCTACTACGAGGAGCTGCTCCGTCGCCTGCGCCCGAACGGCGTCATCCTGGTGGACAACACCCTCTGGATGGGCACGGTCGTCGACGAGTCCGTCACCGACGACGATACGAAGGCGATCCGAGCCTTCAACGACGCCGTCGCCGCCGACGAGCGCGTCGATTCGGTGCTGCTCCCGATCAGCGACGGGCTCACGCTGTTGCGGAAGCGCTGAGCCTCAGGGGTCGAGCACGAGCCGGCCCGGGGTCACGACTCGCCCCCGCACGCCGGTGTGCAGGCGGTCGCAGGCGGTGAGGCGGGGCCCGAGGTTGGTGAGGAGGAGCGCGCCGTCGTCGGCCGCCTCGACTCGCCAGCGGGTGGCGTCGTACTCGAGGGTGTCGTCATCCGGGGTCGACACCGCGCTGGTCGGGCCCAGCCGCACCCACCGGGCCACGCGGAGGCCGGCGCGCCGGAGCCGGGCGGCGGCGTCCTCGTCCGCCGCCACCACCGCGGCGACGGCGCCGAACACCGAGCCGAGTTCGTGCTCGAGGGCCTCGATCCCGTCGCAGACCCGATGGTCCACCCCGAGCACCACGGCCGGGCGGAGCTGGCGGACGAGCGCCACGGTGCGGAAGGCGTCGAACGGGGTGGCGTCGGCGGAGGAGTAGCGGGCGCCGAGCAGCCCGGCGGCGTGCTCGAACGGCACCACGTGGATCGCCTGCGAGAGCAGCGACACGAGCAGGACGAGCCCGCCGTCGCCGAGGCCGAGCGCGGCCAGGCGGGGGGCGAGCGCGGCGGCCTCGTCGTCGATGTCGCGCTGGGAGACGCGCCACGGCACCACGTCGCCGTCGACGACGATGCGGCCGACCCCCCACACGGCCGGCGGGTCCTCGAAGCGGGCGGCGAAGACCACTCAGGCCCCCGTGACCCGGGGGATCTTGTGGGGCGGCCCCTGCCGGAGCAGGACGTCGTGCTCGACGAGCTCGACCGAGGGGGCGACGCCGACGGCCTCGTGGACCGCGTCGACCACCCGCGTGCGGAGCTCGGCGAGGCCGCGCCGACCCTCGGACGCGTACCCGACCCGAAGCCGCAGCACGTCGACCTCGCGCTCGGACCGGATCACCTGGAAGAGCCCGGCGGCGGTCTCCGGGACGCTCTCGATCGCCGCCCACACGTCGCCCGGGAGCACGGACACGCCGTCGACGACGACCTCGTCGCCCTTGCGACCGAGGGGCCAGATCCGCCCGTGGGTCCGCCCGCAACGGCACGCGTCGGTCGTGAGCCGCACGATGTCGTCGGAGCGATAACGGATGAGCGGCGCCACCTTGTCCAGGAGCGTCGTCGACACCAGCTCCCCGCGCTGGCCGTCGCCCGCCGGCGCGACGCCGTCGGGCTCGAGGTGCTCGATGAACGCGGTGTCCTCCCAGAAGTGGCAGCCGTCGTGCTCGCGACACTCGGTGGCGGCGCCGACGTCGCCGAGGCTGGTCTGGATGAACAGCTCGAGGCCCCACGACTCGACCCGAGCGCGCGCTCGCGGGCCGATCGGCTCTCCCGCGAACACCACCCCCGCGTACGAGCGGAAGGTCTCCTCGAGGTCCTCGCCCCGCTCGGCCGCGGCGGCCTCGATCATCATGACGAGCGGGCCCGAGAGCGTGTACCAGCCGGTAGGGCGGAACTCCCGGCTGAACCGGAACAGCAGGGGCACGTCCTCGGGCTGGTGGTCGACGAACACCGGCGTCGCCCCGACGCCGCGGACGGTGTCGTGGATCCCGGGACCCCGGAACGTGAAGAGGCAGTGGAGGAAGTGGTCGCCGGGCCGGCAGCCCAGCTCCCAGAACTCGCGGACGAGGAAGCTCGGGCCCCGGCCCGCGTACGGCGCCGGGGTCGGGTCGCCGGTCGTGCCCGAGGTCGAGAAGATGGCGCTGAACACCCGCTTGAGGTCGGGGTCGGTCGGGTCGAGGCAGAGGAGCCCGCCGTATGGGTCCTGGTGACGGTCGCGGAAGGCGCGGATGGCGTCCTTGTCGATGAACGGCACCCGGGCCCGGAAGTCGTCGATCGTGGTGATGGCGTCGGGGGTGACGCCGGCCGCGTCCCAGGTCTCCCGGATGAGCGCGGAGCGCTCGTAGGCCCACGGGACGAGGTCGCCGAGGAGCCGCTCGTCGCGTCGCCGCTCGATCTCGGCCCGCGGCATGGTCTCGATCTCGGGCGAGAAGTACCGCCGCGTCGGGTCGAGG
>DASZJD010000020.1 GCA_035948415.1 Acidimicrobiia bacterium
GAGGTGTGCCTGTTCTCGTCGGACTACCCGCACGTCGAGGGCGGCCGTCGGCCGCTCGAGCGGTTCGAGGCCTCGCTCGGGGACGCGGACGAGGCCACCCGCCGCCGCTTCTACTGCGACAACTTCGTCGACCTCATGGGCACCGCCGCCGACCGGCTGGCCTCGTCCGCCTCAGGCGCGGCGGCGCGCTGACGCGCGCAGGGCCCGGCGGAACGGCGGCCGGACCACCCCGCGCTCGGTCACGATGGCGTCGACGAGGCGCGCCGGGGTGACGTCGAAGGCGGGGTTCAGCACCGTGGTCCCGACCGGCGCGGTCCGGACCCCGGCGACCCGGGTGAGCTCCTCGGCGGCGCGCTCCTCGATCGCGATGCGGGCGCCGTCGGGCGTGGCGAGGTCGACCGTGGACGTCGGGGCGGCCACGACGAACGGCACCCGATGGTGGTGGGCCAGCACCGCGAGCGCGTACGTGCCGACCTTGTTGGCCACGTCGCCGTTGGCGGCGACCCGGTCGGCGCCGACGACGACGAGGTCGACCTCGCCCGCGCCCATGAGCGTGCCGGCCGTGGCGTCGGCGATGAGCGTGTGCTCGATCCCGAGCCGGTCGAGCTCCCAGGCGGTCAGCCGGGCCCCTTGGAGCACCGGGCGGGTCTCGTCGACCCAGACCCGCGGCCGCTTGCCGGCCTCGTCGGCAGCCCGGATGATCCCGAGCGCGGTGCCGTAGCCGACGGTGGCGAGCGCCCCCGCGTTGCAGTGAGTGAGCACCCGGGCGTGCGCCGGCACCAGCGCGGCGCCGAAGGCTCCGAGCGCCCGGTTGGCGGCGACGTCCTCGGCCGCGATGGCGTGGGCCTCGTCGAGGGCCGCGGCGGCGCCCCCGGTGTCGTAGGCGGCGAGGGCCCGGTCGACCCCAAAGGCCAGGTTGACCGCGGTGGGCCGGGCCGCCCGGAGCCGCGTCGCCGCCCGCCCGACCGCCGCCGGCGACGACCGCTCCCGGGCGGCCAGCGCCACGCCGTAGGCGCCGGCGGCGCCGATCGCCGGCGCGCCGCGGACCACCAGTGCTCGGATGGCGGCCGCCACCTCCCCGGGGGTGGCGCAGGTGACGTGGCGGACCCGCTGTGGCAGGGCGCGCTGGTCCAGGAGCCGGAGCCGGCCCCGTCGCCACTCGACCGTCGCGGGGATCGGCTCGGGCGCCACGACCTAACGCTGCCACCCGGGCCGAGGTCGCCGACAGGCCCGCCCGGCTCCGGGCGACGCCGCTGTGGTGGGCTGGGGACGTGAGCCCGAGCGTCGACCGCCTCGTCGGGCAGCTCGGCTACCTCTTCGAGGAGCAGCCCGAGCTGCGATCGGCCCCGGTCGAGCAGCTCGTGGCGCGCCTGAACCGAGAGGATCGGTACGCGCGGGCGTGGCAGCGGTACCCGATGGCGACCGACGCCGAGATCGAGGCGCGCGTCGGCGAGTTCGAGGATCGCATCACGCCGGCCGAGGTCGAGGCCGCGCTCGCTCGAGTCCGGGCCGACCCGTACCAGGACTGACGGTCGACCCGACACCGCGCGTCCGTCGCCTCGTCACTGGCACCGGCCGCTCGGTAGTGTCGCCGCCCGTCGCCGTCGTCGGACCGGAGGAGGCGCCGCCATGTCGGAGCCGGCACCGAGCGGTGTCAACGACTTCAACCAGTCGGTGATCGCGGAGTTCCGCGCCAACGGCGGGAAGGTCGGGGGTCCGTTCGCGGGCGCGTCCCTGCTCCTCCTGACGACGACCGGCGCCAAGACGGGTCGCACCCACACCACGCCCGTCGTCTACGCCACCGACGGCGATCGCCTCGTCGTGTTCGCCTCGAAGGCGGGCGCGCCGACGAACCCGGCCTGGTACCACAACCTGGTCGCCCACCCGACCGCGACGGTCGAGCTGGGAACGGAGCGGTTCGAGGTGCGAGCCGAGGTGACGCGGGGCGAGGAGCGCGACCGGCTGTTCCGACGGCAGGCCGAGCGCGTCCCGCAGTTCGGCGACTACCAGCGGCAGACCACGCGGCCGATCCCGGTGATCGCGCTCACCCGAGCCTGAGCGCGCCCACCCCGAGGGAGCGGTCGCGGGCGGTCGGTGTGGACGGCGTCGCCCTCACAGGGCGGACTCGACGCGCCGCCACGCGTCGGCGGCCCAGCCGTCGCTGTCGGCTTCGGTCGGCGCCGCGGCCGCGAGCTCGTCCTCGACGACGGCCAGTCGTTTGCGGGCGTCGGGGCCGAGCGCCGCGAACCGCGACCACGGTGGCGGGCACCCCAGCGGCCGGCCGACCGCCACCGGCACGAAGATCGAGCGGCACGGCGAGCCGAGGCAGACGTGCGCCAGCGGCCGTCCGCTCGCAAACGGCCCCGGCAGCTCGGCCACCATCCCCGCGGTCGTGACCATGTAGCCCGGGACGTGCATGCAGACGCTGAACCCCGACTCGCCGCTGGTGTCGTCGCGGAGGTGCGCCTTCAGCGCGGCGACGGTCACCGCCTCCCGGGCGAGGGTGGCCCGGCTGGCGCGCAGGCGGGGGTCGGTGACCGTGTCGGTCGCCATGGCGGGGTCACGGTGCTCGGCGTCGAAGGCGGGGATCGTCGTGCGGTTCGAGAGCGCCCGCGCCGCGGTCACCAGCTCGGTCGCCCAGCTCGTCCCGGAGGTCTCCACCACCCAGGCCTCGGACCGGTCGGCGACGAGGAACGACGACCAGTACGGGTCGTCGACGTCGCGGTGCCCGCTGCCGCCCTGCCCGTACCGCTCGAGCAGCTCGAGGAGGATCTGCACCGCGGTCGGGGCCGACTCGCCCCGCTCGAGGGCCAGGCGGACGAGGTCCATGCCGACGAGGCGGGGCGGCTGCCCGTGCGGGTCGAGGGTCGTGAAGATGGCGGCGTTGCCGATCGCCACGCCGGCCTCGTTGACCCCGTGCTCGAGGCCCCACATCCACGCCGGCCGCGACCCGAGCACGCCGAGCGTGGTTCGACACGACGGCTCGACGTCGATGTAGGTGGTGCGCAGCGGCCCGTCGTCACGCCGCGGTGGCAGCCACTCCAGCTCTTGCGCCTCGTCGGGAGGGCGGTCGGAGTTCTTGGCGAACAGGGCGCGGCCCGACGCGGTCGCCGGCGGCAGGGCGACGAGCAGGTCGCACATCGCGCCCACGGTAACGTCCGGTCGCCTCGAGCCCGCGGTGGCCGAGCGGTAGCGTCTCGGCGTCGTGGACGCCGACGTCGTCGTCGTGGGCGCGGGCCTCGCGGGTCTCGCCGCCGCGCGCGACCTCGTCGCCGCCGGCCGGACGGTCGTGGTCCTCGAAGCCCGCGATCGGGTCGGCGGGCGGGTCATGAACGGCCACACCGCCGACGGGTCGGTCGTGGAGCTCGGCGGCCAGTGGCTGGGCCCGACCCAGGACCGGGCCTTGGCCCTCGCCGAGGACCTCGGGGCCAAGCTCTTCCCGACGTACGACGAGGGCGAGAACGTCGTCTGCTACCGGGGCCGGCACCGCCGGTATCGCGGCGCCATCCCCAGGCTCCCGCCGCCGGTGCTGGCCGACATCGCCCAGGCCCAGCTCCGGCTGGACCGCATGGCGCGCACCGTCCCGCTCGACGACCCGTGGCACGCGGCGTCGGCTCGGCGGTGGGACGGCCAGACCCTCGAGACCTGGCTGCGCCGACACGTCCGGACGCACGGGGCCCGCGAGATGCTCCGGCTGGCGGTGCGCGCGGTGTTCGCGACCGAGGCGACGGACCTCTCGCTGCTCCACTTCCTCTTCTACAGTCACTCCGGCGGCCTCCTCGACCGGCTCCTGAACGTGGCCGGCGGCGCGCAGCAGTGGCGGGTCGTCGGCGGCTCCCACGTGCTCGCCACCGGCCTGGCCGAGCCGCTCGGGGACGCCGTCCACCTCGGCGTCCCGGCCCGGCGAATCGTCACCGGTAATGGTGGTGGTAGTGACGGCGTGGCCGTCGAGGCCGACGGCGACCGCTTCACGGCCGACGCGGTCGTCGTCGCGGTGCCGCCGGTGCTCGCCGGGCAGCTCGAGTACGAGCCGGCCCTCCCACCGGGGCGGGCCCAGCTGACCCAGCGGCTGCCGATGGGTTCGGTCATCAAGTCGATGGCCGTGTACGACGAGCCGTTCTGGCGGGCCGACGGCCTCACCGGCCAGTCCACGAGCGACGTGGGCCCGATCCAGCTGACGTTCGACAACTCGCCGCCGGACGGCCGGCCGGGCGTCCTCCTCACCTTCGCCGAGGGCGCGCACGCGCGCGAGCTCTCGCGCTCCTCGCCGGCGGAGCGCCGCGCCGCCACCGTGGCCTGCCTCGTCCGAGCCTTCGGGCCTCGCGCCGGCTCGCCGACCGAGTTCCTCGAGCGGGACTGGGCCGCCGAGCGCTGGAGCGGCGGCTGCTACGGCGCCCACGCCCCGCCCGGGGTGCTGACCCAGTTCGGCCCCGCGCTGCGCGACCCGTGCGGTCCGATCCACTGGGCCGGCACCGAGACCGCCACGGTGTGGGCCGGCTACATGGACGGCGCCATCCGCTCGGGCGAGCGCGTGGCCGCTGCGCTCACTCGGGCCTGACCGGGCGGTGCCGCCGCGACGTGCGGCGCCGCGCCCGGCGCGCCAACCTGGAGGCGGGCAACGGGAGCCGTCGTCTCGAGGCGGGCCGGGCGGCACAAGGGAGCGAGGAGCGACCGGATGGCGCGCTGGCGGCCGCGGCACTGGAGGCGCTGGCTCATCGGCGGGATCGTGGTCGTCGCCGCCATCGTCGTCGGCGGCCCCTTCCTCTACTTCCGCGTCATCGAGGGCCCGGCGCCGGCGCGGCTCCACCTGCCGAGGGCGCGGTCCCACACCCGCCCGGGGGCCGCGGTCCCGGTCGACGGTCGGTGGACGGTCGCCCCCGGGTCCCAGGCCGGCTACCGGGTCAACGAGGTTCTCTTCGGTCAGAGCAACACCGCCGTCGGACGGACCCAGGCGGTGACGGGCCTGATGACGATCGCCGCCAGCCAGGTGACGGCGGCGAGCATCACCGTCGACCTCACGAAGGTGACGAGCGACCAGAGCCGCCGCGACGACCAGTTCCAGGGCCGGATCATGCACACGTCCAGCTACCCCACCGCGGTCTTCAGCCTCACGGCGCCGATCCCGCTCGGAACCATCCCCCCCGTGGGCGCCACCGCCAGTGAGCGGGCCGCCGGCACCCTCCAGCTGCGGGGCACGACCCACCCGGTCGTCGTCGCCCTCGCCGCCCGCCGCGCCTCGAGCACCGTCGAGGTCAGCGGCTCGATCCCGGTCACGTTCTCCGACTGGAGCATCCCGAACCCGTCGTTCGGCCCCGCGTCGACGGAGGACCACGGCCTGATCGAGTTCCTCGTGACGTTCTCGAAGGCCTGACCCGGGGCCGGGCCGTCGCCGCGCCCGCCGCCGCGGGCCGCGCCCACGCCGCGGGCATCGCCCGAGCCGATCAGGTCGGCACGGGCACGCCGTTCACGAAGCCGATCTTCAGCACGAAGAGGTCGCGGGCACCTTGGGGGTAGCCGACCCGGTGGTGGACCCAGGCGTGGAGCGTCATCCAGAGCTGGCCGGTGGTGTCGGTGAAGAACTCGGGGCCGCCGGGGCCTTCGACGTTGTCGCCCGACGCCAGCCACGGTCCCGGCTGCTTGGCGCACGGCCCGCTCGGGCTGCCGCACACCGCGTACCCGATGGCGTAGTTCGCGCTCGACCACTGGTTGGCCGAGTAGAAGAGGTAGTAGCGGCCGCCGGCGAAGACCATGCTCGGGCCCTCGACCACGCCGCCCTCCCAGGGTTGGTCCGCGACCAGCAGGCGGCTCGGCGACCCGACCAGCGAGCGGCCGTCCGGTGCGAGCGGCTGGCTCACGATCGCGTCGTCGTTCTTCCACACGAGGAAGGCCTGGCCCGACGGCGTGACGACCGGGCTGGGGTCGATGGCACCTCCGGGCGGGCACACCGCCGGGCCGGAGCTGCCGTCCACGAACGGCCCCAAGGGGTTCGACGCGACCGCGATCGACAGGCACTCGCGATTGAGGCCGCGCGGGCGCGCCGCGTAGTAGAGGACGAACGTCTGTCCTCGGGGAAGGACGGAGGGGGCCCACGTCCAGCCGGGCTCGGCCCACGCCGGCAGCGACGGCAGCGCCTCCCGCCGGCCGCCGCTGCCGAAGAGCCCGTGGGTGGCAAGGACCGGGATGTTGTACCCCGCGGTGTCGGTCGCGTACGCGTAGTACGAGCTGCCGTTCCGCAGCACGAACGGGTCGGGGAAGTCGTTGCAGAACACGGCCGCCGACCCGCCCTGGAAGAACTGTCGGAGGTCGCGCACGATCCCGTTGCTCCCGATCGGGGGCGGCTGGCTCGAGGGGTTCACCGGCCCGGCCGAGGATCGGAAGTGCACGTTGTCGCACGGCGCGGTCTGCTGCGCCTGCACGATGACCACCACCGCGACGACGAGCAGCACCAGCGCGGCGACGAGGGCGACGATGCGTACGGCTCGGGCGCGCGTCGCCTCGGTGGACCGTGAGCGGCGCGTCCCCCCGCCGCCAGCCCGCACGCGGGTGGTCGCCACGCCGAGGTCCTTACCCGTCGCCCCGGTCGGAGACACCCGGCCGCTGCGGCGCCAGGCGCGCCCCGGACATTCGGCACGCGCGTCGCGCCTGACCGGGGACGGCGGGGCGGCGTCGGTACAGTCGGTCGCGCCGACGCGCCGTCCGGCGCGGCCCCTCGCCGCGGCCCCCCGACCTCTGACTGCTCCGACCTCGCCTCCGCCCCCTCGTCGACCGCGTCGGCGGCGCGACGCGGTCCGTCGTCGACGGATCCGAATCGTCGCCGCGGTCGTCGGCGTCGCCGTGCTGGCCGGCGCCGGGATCGGCCTCGCCCGCCTGCTGGCCCCCTCGCCGGCGCCGCCGCTGCCCGGCTGCCAGGTCGGCGCCGGCTACCGGATCGGCCTCGACCAGGCCGCGAACGTCACCACGATCGCCGCCGTGGGGAAGCGGCTGGGGCTGCCGGACCACGCGGTCACGATCGCGCTGGCGGCCGCGCTCCAGGAGTCGCGGCTGCGCAACCTCCCGTACGGCGACCGCGACTCGCGCGGCCTCTTCCAGCAGCGCCCGTCGCAAGGCTGGGGGACGGCGGCGCAGGTGATGACGCCCCGCTACGCCGCCGCGGCCTTCTACCAGCACCTGGCGCTCGTCCCGGGCTGGCCCACCCTGCCCGTCACGGTGGCGGCGCAGCAGGTGCAGCGCAGCGGGACGCCGAACGCGTACGCGGCGTGGGAGCTCGAGGCGCGCGCGCTGGCCCGGGCGACGACCGGGGAGGTGCCGGCCGGTCTGACCTGCACCGTCGACGCCACGCCGACCGACACCGCTGCGCTCTCGCTGCGGGGGGCCATGACGCTGGAGCTCGGCGACGCCAGCGTCGGGGTTCCCGTCACGGTCCCGCGCGGCTGGACGGTGTCCTGCTGGCTCGTGGGCCACGCCACCGAGTTCGGGATCACGTCGGTCGGGTTCGCCGGTCAGCAGTGGACCGCCGCGACCGGCACGTGGACCGCGACCCCTGCCGCGGACGCCGTCGTCCGCGTGGGTCGCGTGCCGGGGTCGCGCTGAGGCGACGGTCTCGGCCGGCTGCGCACGCGGGTGGCGCGGCCCCCCGGCCGCCGTCGAGCGGGCGGCCGGGCGCGGCCAGCAGGTCGCCCCGTAGCATGCGCGCCCATGGCCACCATCTTCCACGACGACGACGCCGACCTCGCCGCGCTGCGCGGCGCCACCGTGGCCGTGGTGGGCTACGGCAACCAGGGGCGCTCCTGGGCGTTGAACCTGCGCGACTCCGGGTTCGACGTGCGGGTGTGCGTTCGAGCCGACGCCACCCGTGAGCAGGCGGCGCGCGACGGGTTCACGCCCGTCGACCTCGAGGCCGCCAGCGACGTCGAGGTGGTCTGCGTGCTCGTACCCGACGACGTCATCCCGTCGCTGCCGCTGCGGCGGCCCGCCGACGGTCTCACGGTGGTGGCGAGCGGCTACACGCTCGCGTTCGGCCGCTTCGGCCCCGACGGGGACCTCGGCATGGTCGCGCCCCGGATGCTCGGGCCCGAGGTCCGGCGCTGCTACGAGGAAGGCGTCGGGTTCATCACCGCAGTCGGCGTCGAGCGGGACGTCACCGGCCGGGCCCGGGATCGCGTGCTCGCGGTGGCCAAGGCCATCGGCGGGCTCCGGCAGGGCGCCATCGAGCTGTCCGCCACCCAGGAGGCGATCCTCGACCTGTCGGTCGAGCAGGCGCTGTCGCCCGCCCTGGCCCTCGTGAACACCGCGTTCGTCCAGGCGATGACCGAGCGAGGGATCCCGCTGGAGGCGGTGATCACCGAGCTCGTGCTGTCCGGCGAGTTCGAGCGCACGATGCGGCTCGTCCGGGAAGGCGGCTACGCGGCGCAGTTCCAGTTCCACTCCCCCACCAGCCAGTACGGGCAGCTCACCCGCCGCGACGCTTACGCCGACCTCGACGTGGCCACCACGATGGGGCACCTGGTCGACGACATCGCGTCGGGCCGGTTCGCCGACGAGTGGGACGCCGAGCGGGACGCCGGCTACCCGAAGCTGGTGAGCCTCCGGGAGCGTCACGCCGGCGCCGCGGTGCAGGCCTTCGAGGAGGCGCTGCGCCGCGAGCTCGGCGAGGGCGCGATCCCCCGCTGACCGCCGTGACGGGCGCGGCGCCGGGCGGCACCGGCCTGCGGGGCGCGCTCATGGTGTGCGGGACCACCTCCGACGCCGGCAAGACGACGCTGGTGATGGGCCTGGCCCGCCTGCTCGCCCGTCAGGGGGCGCGCGTCGCACCGTTCAAGGCCCAGAACATGGCCCTGAACTCGGCGGTGACGGAGTCCGGCCACGAGATCGCGCGCGCACAAGCGCTCCAGGCCGCCGCCGCCGGCGTCGAGCCCGACGTGGCCATGAACCCGGTGCTCCTGAAGCCCACGGGTGAGCGGACCGCCCAGGTCGTGGTCGGGGGACGCCCGGTCGGGGTGATGAGCGCCGCCGACTACGACCGCGGCAAGTCCCGACTCTTCGGCACCGTGCTCGACGCCCTCGCCGACCTGCGATCCCGCTTCGACGTGGTCCTCCTCGAGGGCGCGGGCAGCCCCGCCGAGATCAACCTCCTGGCCCGCGACATCGCGAACCTGCGCGTGGCCCGCGCCGCGCGCGTCCCGGCCCTCGTCGTCGGTGACATCGACCGGGGCGGCGTCTTCGCCGGTCTGTACGGCACCGTGGCCCTGCTGCCCGACGACCAGCGGGCCCAGGTGCGGGGGTTCGTCATCAACAAGCTCCGCGGCGACCCGAGCCTCCTCGGCGACGCCTGCGCCGACCTCGAGGCCCGCACGGGCGTCCCGACGCTCGGGGTCGTGCCGTGGACGCCGATGCCGCCCCTCGACGCCGAGGACTCCGTCGGCCTCGCTACCCGGCCCCGGTCGACGGCACCCCCCGTGGCCGACGCGCTCGACGTGGCGGTGCTCGCGCTGCCCCGGATCTCCAACTTCACCGACCTCGACCCGCTCTGGATCGAGCCGGGGGTGCGCGTCCGGTTCGTCGAGGACCCCGCGGGCTGGGGCCGCCCCGACCTGGTCGTGGTGCCCGGGACGAAGGCGACGGTGGACGACCTGGCCTGGCTGCGCGCCTGCGGGCTGGCGCACGTGCTCACCCGGACCGGTGCCGCCGTCCTCGGGATCTGCGGCGGCTACCAACTGCTCGGACGCGGCCTCGAGGACCGCGTCGAGTCGGGCGCCGGCACCGTGGCCGGGCTCGGGCTGCTCCCGGTCGACACCCGCTTCGAACCCGAGAAGGTGACGCGCCGCCGGACCGGCACCGCGCTCGGGTGCGCCGTGGCCGGCTACCAGATCCACCACGGGCGCGTGCGCGCGCACGGCGGCGACCCGTTCGTGTGCCTCGACGACGGCGCCGGGCCGGTCGTCGACGGGGTCCGACAGGGCACGTGCTTCGGCACCACCCTCCACGGGCTCCTCGACGCCGATAGCTTCCGAGCCCGTTTCCTCGGTCAGGTCGCGGCACGGGCCGGCAAGCGCTTCGTGGCCGCCGGCGTCTCCTTCGAGGGCGAGCGTCAGGCCCGCATCGACGGCTTCGCCGACGTGCTCGCCGAGCACCTCGACGTCGCCGCGGTCGAGCGGCTCATCGGCGAGGCCTGAGTCGAGGCCGCCAGCTCAGCTGCGCCAGGACTCGCGGCCGACGTCGCGGAGCTCGAGCCCCTGACGCTCGAGCACCACCGCCAGCGCGACGAGCAGCGCCGGCCAGCGGTCCTGCCACCCGCTGGACCGCTCGATCCGCAGCTTCGTGCGCAGCGCGTCGCTCAGCCCCTTCGGCGGGAGACCGACGACGTTGGCGGCGTGATGCGGGCCGACCGAGTCACACCGGAGCCCGAGGCGGTGCGTGGCGAGGAGGAAGCAGGTCTCGAGCGAGGCCCGCTCGAAGGCGGCGCTGTAGGTCCAGTTCGTGTAGCGGAGCGGACGCGCGATCGCGACCGAGCCGAGGCCGAGGTCGCGGAGCGCCTCGGTGGTCCGCTCCGCGAACTCGCCGAAGATGTCGCGCGGCTCGAGGTGCCACATCGGGGTGAGCTCCTCGATGACGTCGAGGCGGGGCTGCGCCGGCGGCTCCACGACGGCCAGGTGCGCCACGCCGGCGGTGATGCTCACGCCGAGGACGCCGGGACTCGTGGCGCGGTCCTCGCTGGCTGCCCCCGCGGGCGGGTGCGGCGTCACCGGGACCGGCTGCACCGCGGGGCTCGAGTGCGCGCTCGGGCTCGACTGCGGGCGCAGGATCCGCACTCCGGAGTGCTGGCCCGAGTCGGCCTCGCGCTCCTCGGGCGCCGGGCGCGGGGGCGGCGAGCGTCGGAGGCCGGGGTGCTCGATCGGCGGCGGCGGGTCGACCCGGCGGGTCCGGGACGGACCGACGTCGTCCGGTCCGGGCTCCCGCTCGTGAGGTCGCATCGTCACCCCGAAGCCGCCGGGCCCGGGGCCGGTCGCACCGAGCCGATCCACTCTCGCCGCGGGTCCCCCGCGGCGCGACCGCCACCGTAACGGCATCGCCGGCGCCCGTCAGCAGCGGCGGGACGCCGCCGATCGGCGTCGCCGGCGGCGAGCTCAGGTGGCCCCGCGGCGGTGCCGATACAGGGGGCTCGCATCGCGAGGTGGAGATGGGGTCCGAACCCGGCATTGGGGACATCGCGTCGAACCGGGACCACGCGCGGGCCCGCCGCTGGTGGCGGGCCCGGTCCCGGCTCGCGGTCGTCGTGGTGGGCGTGGGCCTGGCGGCGTCGGCGTGCCTCACCCCGGTCGCAAGCAGCGGCCCACCGCCACCCCCGGCCGGGGGGGCCGCGGTGGCGGTCGCGTACGCCGAGGCTCAGCTCGGCGCGCCCTACTGCTCCGGCGGCACCGGGCCGACCTGCTTCGACTGCTCCGGGCTGACGATGCGGGCGTGGCGCGCCGGTGGTCTCGTCCTCCCGCACTTCTCGGGTGCGCAGTACGCGATGTTCCCGAGGGTCGCGCTGAGCCAGCTGCGGCCGGGCGACCTCGTGTTCCCGTCCGACCCGAACCAGCACGTCGGCATCTACATCGGGAGCGGCCTGCTGATCCACGCCACGAAGCCCGGTGACGTCGTGCGCGTCGCGCCGCTCTCGATCATCGGGATCACGCTGGCGGTGCGCCCGACCTGAGCCGCGCCGGCCCCGACCGGGCCCCGATCGCCAGTGCCGGGGCGGCGCCGCACCGACCCTCGGGCGCCGGGACCCCGTGTTACCGTGCCGCCGTGCGCAGCGGCCGGTGGCTCGCCGCGGCGACGACCGTCCTCGTCGTCGGGACCTTGAGCGGCGCCGCGTCGGCGACGACCGGTGGCGACACCGGGTCGCTCCCGCGGCAGCCGTCGAGCTTCCCGATCGTGAACCCGGGGGTGCCCCCGGGGGCCCAGCGGCTCCACTTCGAGGTCGGCCCGATCACGGTGAAGCCGGGCCAGAACAGCATCAGCTTCACGCGCGTCATCCCCCAGCCGAGCCAGGACGGCTGGGTCGTCGGGATGCGCACCAACCTGCACCAGGCCGACGGCACCGTCCCCCCCGTCAACGTGATCCACCTCCACCACGGCGTGTGGCTCAACCTCGGCAGCCGCGACACGACGTCCTCGCTCCCCGACCGGTTCTTCGCCGCCGGCGAGGAGAAGACGACGATGGCCCTGCCGTCGGGCTACGGGTACCCGTACAAGACCACCGACCGGTGGCTCCTGAACTGGATGCTGCACAACAACCTGTCGGACTCTCGTCCGATCTGGATCACCTACGACATCGACTTCGTCCCCGCCAGCGCGCCGGCGGCCCAGGGGGTCCAGGCGGCGCGGCCGATCTGGATGGACGTGCGCAACCCGTCCGCCTACCCGGTGTTCGACGTCGTGAACGGCACCGGTCAGCGCGGCGCCTACACCTACCCGGACCAGGCCACCGACCCCTACGGCGCCGGCCCGCAGCGCAACCAGTGGACCGTCGACCACGACGGGGTGCTGCTCGGCACCGCCGGCCACGTCCACCCGGGCGGGCTCTACGACGACCTGTGGGTGACGCGCAAGGGCGCCACCGGCCCGAAGGGCCACGTCAAGCCCGGCGCCCCCGACACCGCGCACCTGTTCCGCTCCGTCGCCAGCTACTGGGAGCCGGCGGGCAAGGTCTCCTGGGACTTCGCCGCCACCGCGACGCCGGTCTCGTGGCGCCCGACGGTCCACAAGGGCGACGTGCTCTCGATCTCGAGCACCTACGACTCGAAGGCCGCGTCGTGGTACGAGTCGATGGGGATCATGGTGGTGTGGATGGCCGACACCACGACGGGGGGCGTCGACCCCTTCCAGCGAGCGGTCGACGTGCCCGGCGTGCTCACCCACGGCCACCTGCCGGAGAACAACCAGCACGGCGGCAAGTCGGCGACGAACGCCTACGCCGACCTTCGGAAGGCCTCGTCGCAGGACGTGCCGAGCGGCACCGTGATCCCGATCGTCGACTTCGCGTACCAGCTCGGCGACATGGCCGGCTCGTCCTCGGTGCCGGCGATCCCGCAAGGCGGGACGCTCACCTTCCGCAACGACGACGCCTCGAAGCAGATCTACCACACGATCACCGCCTGCGCCGCGCCGTGCGACCTGTCGACCGGCATCGCCTACCCGCTCGCGAACGCCAAGGTCCAGTTCGACTCCGCCGAGCTCGGGCTGGGCGGACCACCCGCCTCCGGCGCGACGAGCTGGCAGGTGCCGCGCGACCTGCCACCCGGCACCTACACCTACTTCTGTCGGATCCACCCGTTCATGCGGGGCGCGTTCCGGGTGCTGGCGAAGAAGACCTGAGCGGCCGGCCGGCCGACGGCGCCGCCCGACGGCGGGTCAGGCGTCCTTCCAGCAGGTCATGATGATCGCCCCCACGCTCAGGGCGACGTCGGACGGCACCTGGGGCGGCGCCCCGAACTGGCCGGGCAGCTGGGACACGTCGACGTCCATCACCTTGTAGTTCTTGCGGACCACGAGCGACCCGTTCGTGGTGAGGAACGCGCCCTGGCCGAGCGCGATCCGGTTGGGCCGCCGACCGAGCGTCGCCGCGAGCCCGTCGTAGTAGCGGGTGGTCTCGGCGTTGCTGCTGAGCTCCTTGACCGACAGGGTCAGCGCGGCGTTCGCGTACACGTACCGGCACGTGTAGGTGTGGTCGACCCAGGTGGGGGTCGTGACCTGCGTCGGGTCCACCCCGAGGCTCTGGGCCAGGTTGGCCTGGGTCTCGCGGACGCAGAGCATCTTCGACGACACCGACGGGTCCCGCCCGGCTGGCTTCGAGGCCACCGCCGCCGTGCCCGCCGACTGGGAGCTCGACGACGACCCGCAGCCGGCGAGCGTGACGGCGGCGACGGTCGCGGCGACCAGCGACCAGCGAGGCACGCACCGACCCTACCGGCGGGTGGCGCGTCCCCGATCGCGGCGAACCGCGCGCCGGCGCCCGCCACCGAGCCCGCGCCCGCGGTGGCGTCGCACCGCGCGTCGCCGCGCTGCGACACGCGGTCGCCGGGCGCGCCGTCGCAGTAGGTTGAGCCGGTGCCGAGCCGGCTGCCGCGGAAGGTGTACGCGTCCGAGCTCCAACGCCTCCAGGCCGAGCTGGTGACGATGCAGGAGTGGATCCGCTCCAGCGGCACCCGCCTGGCCGTGGTCATCGAGGGTCGGGACGCCGCCGGCAAGGGCGGGGTGATCGCCCGGATCCTCCAGCACCTGAACCCGCGCTTCGCGCGCGCGGTCGCCCTGCCGGCGCCGACGGACCACGAGCGCACCCAGTGGTACTTCCAGCGGTACGTGGCGCACCTCCCCGCCGCCGGCGAGATCGTCCTGTTCGACCGGTCCTGGTACAACCGGGCCGGGGTCGAGCGGGTGATGGGCTTCTGCACCCCCGACGAGTACGAGCGGTTCCTGCGCCAGTGCCCGACGTTCGAGCGTCTCCTCGTCGAGGACGGCATCTACCTCGTGAAGTACTGGTTCTCGCTCAGCGACGAGGAGCAGGAGCGGCGCTTCCAGTCGCGCCTCGACGACCCGCTCAAGCGCTGGAAGTTCAGCCCCGTCGACCTCGCGTCCCGCGAGCGCTGGGTCGACTACTCCCGGGCGAAGGACACGATGTTCGAGCACACCGACGTCCCCGAGTGCCGCTGGTACACGGTGGACGGCGACGACAAGCGCAGCGCCCGCATCAACTGCATCGCCCACCTGTTGAGCATGGTCCCGTACGGCACGGTGACCCGGGCTCGCGTCGAGCTGCCGCCCCGCCAGGACCAGGCCGGCTACGTGCGGCCCCCGGAGGACGGCTACGCCTTCGTGCCCGACCGGGCGTCGGCGCTCGCGCGCTGACGGTCCCCCGGCCGGGCGCGGCGCCGGCGGCGGTCACACCGGGTTCGGGACCGGGCCGGACCAGCCCGGCAGCAGGCCGCGCTCGTGGCACAGCGGCTGGGCCGCGACGACGCCGCCGGCCCACGCGCCGACGTCGGGGGCGGAGGCGAGCCACGCCACCGCGGCGCCGACCGCGTCGGGCGGCGCCGCGGCCGAGGCGTCGAAGCCGAACTCGCCCATGTCCTGGGCCATGCGCTCGGTGGCGACGAACCCGGGGTCGACGTTCAGGAGCACGATCCCGGTGCCGGCGAGCTCGCGCTGCACCAGTCCGGCGACGCGGTGCAGCGCCGCCTTCGACATCGCGTACCCGAGGCCCCAGCCGCCCTCGCCGGCCGGGGCCGGCGGGTCGGTCCAGGCCACGCTCGACGTGATGTTGAGCACGCGCCCGCCGCCGCGCTCGAGCATCGCCGGCAGGCAGTGGCGGAGCAGCACCAGCGGCGCCATCACGTTGGCGTCGAGGTGCCGGTCGAGCAGCTCGAGCGGCGTCTCGAGGAACCGGTCCATGTGCCCGGGGCCGATGTAGCGGCCATTGTTGACGAGGACGTCGACGCCGCCCCACCGCTCGAGCAGGACCGCCGTCGCGGCGCCGAGCGACGCCCGGTCGAGCAGGTCGGCGGGCAGGACGAGCGCCTCGCGGCCGGCGGCGCGCACCTCGTCCGCGGTCGCGGCCAGGCTGCCCGGCAGCGGGCGCGTGTCGGAGCGGTGCACCGTCGACGAGTGCTCCCGGGCCTCGCCGTCGACGACCGTGCGGGCCGTCACCGCGACGTCGAACCCGGCTCGGGCCAGGTGCACGGCGCAGGCCTTGCCGATGCCGCGGCTGGCGCCGGTGACGAACGCGACCTGTCTCGGCATGGCTCGCCTCCCGACGACGCGGGCCGCCCCCGCGGCCGGCGCCGTATCTTGCCGCGCCGGCGAACGCGGTCCGGCCGCGATGTCTAGCCTGCCCCCGACCGAGGGAGCTGGAGGGGCGATGAGCCGACGTCGGGTGGTGACGGGTCACGACCAGCACGGGCGGTCGGTGTTCGTCGTCGACGAGACCGTCGAGCCGGTGACGCTCTCGCTGCTGCCGGGCGCGGCGTTCCACCAGGTCTGGGGACGCGACGGGCCCGCGTCGGTGCCCGACGACACCGCGTGCCTCGACCGGTACCGCTACTTCCCGCCCGTCGGCGGCTTCCGGTTCGGGTTCTTCACCCTCGCGCCCGACACCGTCACCGTCGGCACCGACGTCGACCTCGGCGCCGCGCTCGACGAGCTCGAGGCGCGGCTGCCCGGCATGGCCGAGGTCATGGAGCCCGACCACCCGGGGATGCACACGACCGACACCGTGGACTTCGACGTCGTCATGTCGGGCGAGGTGTGGCTCGAGCTCGACGACGGGCGCGAGGTCCGCCTGGGATCCGGCGACTGCGTGGTCCAGAACGGCACCCGGCACGCCTGGCACAACCGGACCCGCGAGCCGTGCACGGTCGCGGTGGCGATCGTGGGGGCCCGTCGCCGATCCTGAGCCCGGGCGCCGCCCGCCGGCCGGGGTCGGGCTCGGCCCGCCCGGCCCGGGACCGGACGCGCGCGGACATGTCCGGCCTGAGCGCCTATGTTCTCCCGACCCCTCTGGCTACGGTTTGCGCCTTCCGACCCCCGGGTACGGCGCCATCTCAGCGGCACCGGGACGGGAGCGCTCCACATCGACGACGGGCCTCGTGATGGTTAAGACGTCGCCCCGTTCCGCCGCAACGGTGGCCTCGCCGGCGATCGACACGCGCTGGGTCGGCCGCGTGCTCCGCACCTACGGGCTGTCGCGACTGCTCGTCCTCGCCGCCGCGCTCGTCGCCACCGCCGGCAGCGACCCCGGGGCCGGGCCGTGGCCGCCGATCCCCGGTCCGCACGTGGCGCTCCTCCGCGCCCTCGGCCGGTGGGACGGCGCCTGGTACATCGACATCGCCCAACACGGCTACCACCACGTGAACATCCCGCCCGGCGGCGACGCCAGCTACGCCTTCTTCCCCTTCTATCCCTGGCTGATCCGGGCCGAGTCGTGGCTGACCCACGGCTCGCCGCTCGTCATCGCGCTGCTGCTCGCCACCGTGCTCGGCGGCGTCGGCGCCCTGCTGATCTGGGTGCTCACAGCCCAGGCCTTCGACGAGCGGATCGCGTACCGCGCCGCCACGCTGTTCTGCTTCTTCCCCGGCTCGTTCGTCCTGTCGATGGCCTACACCGAGGGGCTCACGATCGCGGCCGCGGCCGGGGCGATCCTGGCCCTCACGCGGCGGCGCTGGGTGCTCGCGGGCGCGCTCGGCGCGGTGGCCGCGATGACGCGCCCGACGGCGGCGGTGCTGATCGTCGTGGCCGGCTGGAGCGCGGTGGCGGCGTGGCGGCGTGGTGCCGGGGCCCGCCCGTTCGTCGCCCCCGCCCTCACGACCGCCGGCGCCGCGACGGTCGTGGTCTACCAGTGGGTCCTGACCGGGCATCCCTTCGAGTGGCTCCACGTCGAGCAGGTCACCTGGCACGACCACTCCGGCTTCACCGTCGACATCGTCCACCGCTTCGAGAACTGGGTGCAGACCGGGATCCTCGGCTTCGGCGTCGGGGACCTGAACGACCCGGTGTGGGCGGGCGGCTTCGTGCTGGCCCTGATCGGCGCGTGGCTGCTGGTGCGGCGGCGGCTCCCCGCCGAACTGACGATCTACGGGTTCGGGGCGCTGCTGTTCGCGGTCAGCTCGTTCAACGTCGGGCCCCGGCCCCGCCCGCTCCTGCTCGCCTTCCCCGTCATCATCGCCGCCGCCGCCTCGGTGCGCGGCTGGTGGTGGCGGGTCGTCGTCGTGGCGTCGGCGCTCGGGCTGCTGGCGATGAGCCTCCTCACCTTCCTGACCCTGTCGGCGGTGCCGTGACCGCGCCCCCGCGCGTCGGGGCCGCGACGGCGACGGGCGCGGCCCCGCGCCCCGCCGAGCGGCCCGACGAGGGAGCCGAGCCCCTCCCCCGAGGGACCCGCGCCGACCGCGCGCTGCGCGGCGCCGTCCTCGTGGCCGCGCTCGCCTTCGTCGCCTGCTACCTGGCGGTGGCGTTCGCCCGGTTCGACTACCCGTACCAGCTCGAGTGGCTCGAGGGCGGCGTCCTCGGCCACGTCACGCGCGTCCTGCACGGCGAGGGCCTCTACGGCGCCCCGTCGCTCCGGTTCACCCCGTACCTCTACACGCCCCTCTACTACTTCGTGTCGGCCGGCGCGGCGTGGGTGTTCGGGCTGCACCTGTCGACGCTGCGGATGGTGTCGATCGCGGCGTCGCTCGTGACGCTCGCGGCCGTGTACCGGCTGGTCTGGCTCGAGACCCGCAACCGCTGGGCCGCGGTGGTCGCGGCCGGCGTGCTGGCGGCCTGCTTCCGGCTCAGCGGGGCCTGGTTCGACCTGGCCCGGGTCGACTCGCTCTTCGTCGCCCTGCTCTTCGTCGGCCTCCTCTGCGTGCGCCGGACGACGACGACGCGGGCGGCGGCGCTGGCGGGGGTCGTCCTGGCCGCGGCCTACTTCACCAAGCAGTCGGCCCTGCTGCCGAGCCTCGCGGTGCTGCCGTTCCTCTGGTGGCGCGACCGGCGACTCGCGGTCGTCTACGCCGCCTCGTTCGGCGGGCTGCTCGCGGCGACGACGCTGTGGTTCGACCACGCCACCGGCGGGTGGTTCGGCCAGTACACGATCCACCTCGCCGGGCAGCACGCCCTCCTGCGCAGCGAGTTCGTCGGCTTCTGGACCCACGACCTCGTCCGCCCGCTCGGCGTGGCCCTGATCGTCGGCGCGGTGGGGCTGCTCGCCTACCGGCGCGGCGACGCGGGCCGGTTCTGGATCCCGGTGACCGGCGGCCTGCTGCTGGCCAGCTACACGGCTCGGCTCCACACCGGCGGCTACGACAACGTGCTGCTCCCCGCCTACGGCGGCGTGGCCCTCGTCACCGGCCTCGGCCTCCACGCGCTGACGTTCCCCGGGGTGGTCCGGCGGCACCGGGCCACGGTGCGGATCGTGCTCGTCGCCGTCGTGGCCATGTTCGCCAGCCTGGCCTACAACCCCTTCCGGCAGGTGCCGTCGGCGTCGACGGCGCGGGCCGGCGACCGGCTCGTCGCCGACCTCGGCCGGCTCCCCGCGCCCGTGTACCTGCCGTCGCAGAGCTGGCTCCTCGACCGGGCCCATCCGGGCACGCCGACCACGGCCCAGGCGGCCGCGCTCGACGACATCTTCCGCGGCCACGTGCGGGGCTCGAACCGCACCCTCGCCCGCACGTTGCGGGGCGCCGTCGCCGAGCGCCGGTTCGCGTCGATCGTGGTCGATTCGCCGAGCGTGTTCTCGTACCTGCCCGGCAACCTCGTCCGCTCCTACTGCAAGGTCGAGACGCTGCCGCGCCGCGACCGGCTCGAGCCGGTCACCGGCACGATCACCGCGCCGGCCACGGTGTGGATGCCCCGGGGGCCGGCCACGCGCTGCATCGACGACGGCCTCCGTTGGCACGTCCGGGTCTGGTAGCGACCCGCGGGCGGGTCAGGCCCGCCGGGCCAGGTACAGCTCGGCGATGTAGTCGACTCGGATCTCGCCGCCGGCGTCGGCGACGACCGCGGCCACCCCGTCGAGCAGCGCCCGCCGCTCCGGCTCGGGGAGCATCCGGTGGTCGGACTGGGTGCTGAGCAGCTCGACGTACCGGTCGGCGCGGTAGCGCGCGTGCCACGGGTACTCGTGGCGGCGCACCGGCCCGAAGCGGCCCGACGCCTCGAGCTCGACGACCGACGGGGGCGTCGCCGGGGCCGCCCCGAGCCCGGGGAAGCCGGGTCGGCGAGCCGCCAGCGTCGGTGCCAGCCGGTCGTAAGTGGCGTCGAGCGCGGCCCGGACCGGGTCGTCGGGCCGCCACCGGACCCGGTTCCAGCACAGGGCCAGGCCGCCGCCCGGCGCGAGGGCGTCATGGGCCTTCGTCGCCCGCGCCGCCGGGGCGACCCAGTGCCAGGCCTGGGCCGAGACGAGCAGCCGGAACGCGTGCCGCTCGACCGGCCAGGCCTCGAAGGTCGTGGTGTCGATGCGCACGGCCGGGAAGGCGGCGCAGTGTCGTCGGGCCACCGCCGCCATGTCGGCGCTGGGCTCGAGGCCGAGGACGGTGAGGCCGCGTCGCGCCAGGGGCACCGTGGCGCGCCCGGTGCCGCACCCGACCTCGAGGACCCGGTCGCCGGGTCCGAGGGCCGCGAACCGGGCCACCGCGTCGAAGAGCGGCTCGGGGTACGTCGGCCGGACCCGGTCGTAGGCGTCGGCGACCTCGCCGAAGACGAGCCGCTGCTCGCGCGCCCGGTCGGCGCCGGTGGACCCGGCCACGGGGCGGCAGCGTACGCGTGGGTCGTGGCCCGCCCGCCTCGCGGCGGCGCCTGGCGTCGGCTCAGCGCCGGCCCGCGGGGAGCCGCGCCGGCGGCGCCGGCGGCGGCCCGAGGTCGGCGCCGACCGTGGCGCGCACCGGCGCCCGGGTGACGCGCGGCGACGCCGGCGGCGGTCCCGGGTCGGCGTCGACGGTGGCGCTGACCGGCGTCCGCGCCACGCCTCGCGGCGCCGTCGGCGGTCGCGGGTCGGGGCGGGGGCCCGGCGGCCGCGACGAGGCCGGCGCGCCGCGCGCGGGGAGCGCGCGCAGCAGCGTGAGGAGCGCCACGACGCCGGCGACGGCGAGCATCCCGACCTGCACCGCCGGGCTCCGGTCGGTGCCGGCGGTCAGCCCGTGGACGGTCGCGAGCACGAACAGCGGGAAGCTGGCGTAGTGGACCCGGCGCCAGACCCGGAGGGGCAGCCGCTGCCGGGCCAGCGACGTGAGCTCGACCGCGAGCAGCAGGTACATGGCGACGATCCCCCACGCCACCGCGGCGGGGTGCCAGGTGCCGGCGAACGGGACGAGGACGTCGACCAGGCCGAAGTGCACGTAGGTGTCGAGCAGGATGGCGCCGACGTGGACCCCGACGAAGACGACGGCCAGGCCGCCGAGGTAGCGGTGCAGGTCGAGCAGCCACGCCGGCCGGGGCCGCCGCCCGAAGACGCGGCTGCTGAGGGCCAGGCCCCAGAGGACGGCGGCGGCGAGCAGGGCCCAGGACAGCAGCCCGCTGGCGCGCGCCACGTACCACCAGAGCTGGGTCGTCACGACGGCACCGCCGCGGGCGCGGCCCCGGCGAGGAACGGCCGCAGGCCCCGGCCGGTGAGGACGGCCCCGTCCTCGTCGACGACGAGCCCGCCGACGCCGAGCCGGTCGAGCAGGTCGACGCCCGCCACGGGGCCGGCGAGGAACCCGGCCTTGGCCAGCGCCTCGGCCTGCCAGCCCCGCGCCGCGACGGCGGTCGCGCTGGCGGCGCCGACGGTCGCGGGGCGGCCGTGGCGGGGATCGATGAGGTGGTGCGCGGCGCCGCGCCGGGTGGTCCAGGCCCGCCGGAGGCGGCTCGACGTCGCGACGGCGCCGTCGTCGAGGTGCACGACCGCCGCCGGCTCGTCGCGCCACGGATGGTCGACGGCGACCACCCAGGCGTCGGCGGGCGGCGCGCCGGCGACGCGTACATCCCCGCCGAGGTTCACGGCCGCGCCGGCGGCGCCGGCGGCGAGCAGCTCGGCGACGACGAGGTCGGCGGCCAGTCCCTTCCCGATCCCGCCCGGGTCGACGCCGACGCCGGCCGGGAGCGCGACGGTGCGGGCGACCGGGTCGAGCTCGATCCGGTCGCAGCCGCGGGTCCAGGCCCGGCCGACGCCGGCGCTCGTGACGGCCGGGTCGTCGAAGCTGGTGGTGTAGCCGGCTCGGAGCACGTCGCCGAGCACGGTGGGGTCGAAGCGACCGTCGGTGAGGCGCCAGGCCTCCCGCGCGTGCTCGAGCAGCGTGAAGGTGTCGGCCGACACCCGCCGGGGGCCGTCGCCGGCGGCGGCGTTGAGCCGGTTCAGCTCGCTGTCGGGCCGGAACCGGCTCCAGCGGGCCTCGAGCTCCTCGACGCGCCGCCGGGCTTGCGCGAGGTGCGCCGGCGCGCCGCCGACGACGAGCACGACGGCGTCGCTGCCCATGGCGCGGAAGCGGTCAGCTCGCATGGCTGGACGTGACCGGCTTCGACGTCGACGACGAGCCCGCGCTGGCGGCCAGGCCGCTCGAGGACGAGCTCGAGGACGACCCCGAGGACGAGCTGGAGGACGAGCCCGTCGACGCGCTGGCGCCGCCGGTCGTGGTCGTGGCCGTCGTGCCGCGCCGGGTCGCGGTCGTGCCGCTGGCCGGCCCGGCGGCCATGGCCCCGACCAGGCCGGCGAAGGCGACCGCCGACACGCCGGCGACGACCCGACGGGCCCGCGCCGCCGGGTGGCGGCGGCGCGGGCCCGGGACGCCGGCGCGGGGGAGCCGCCGGCTCGGGGCCTGGTCGGGACGGGGCGACGCGGCCGGGATCGGGCGGGACGGGGTGCGCGGCTCGCTCATGCGGACCAGGATCGGCGCCGGAGGCAAGACGGTGACGAGCGGCGGTCAAGAACTCGGTAAGAACGGCCGGGCGAGGATCAGGCCGGCGGGGCCTCGGGCAGCTCGATCGTGAACACGGCCCCGCCGCCGGGGTGGTTCGACGCCTCGACGCGCCCGCCCGCCGCCTCGACGGCCTCGCGCACGATGGCGAGGCCCAGCCCGGAGCCGGGGAGGCTGCGACCGTCGACGGCCCGGTAGAAGCGGTCGAACACCAGCGGCAGGTCGGCCGGCGCGACGCCGGGCCCGCGGTCGCGAACGGTGAGGCGCCCCGGTCGGACCGTGAGGTCGATGGGGGTGCCGTCGGGGCTGAACTTGACCGCGTTGTCGAGCAGGTTGCCGATGGCCCGCTCGAGCTGGCCGGGGCGGGCCTCGACGACCGCCGGCTCGGCGTCGACGACGATGGCGCGGCCGCTCCGTCGCTCGGCGCGCGCGCCGGCCCGGCTCGCGAGCTCGTCGAGCCGCACCCGCCGCGGTGACTCGTCGTCGTAGCGGTCGACGGCGAGGGCGACGAGCTCGTCGGCCAGGCTCGAGAGCTCGCGCAGCTCGCCGTCGAGGTCGGCGAGGAGCTGCTGGCGCGGGCCGCCGGCGAGCTCGGGGTGACGGCGCAGCGTGTCGATGTTGGCCCGCAGGCTCGTGAGCGGGGTGCGGAGCTCGTGGCCGGCGTCTTGGACCAGCCGCTGCTGCTGGGTGCGCGAGCGGTGGAGGGCGTCGAGCATCGAGCGGAAGGCCCGGGCTAGCCGCCCGACCTCGTCGCGGCCGCCCTCGGGCACGTCGACCTCGAGCTGGCCGGTGGCCCCGACCGCCTCGGCGGCGTCGGTGAGCCGGAGCACCGGCCGGGTGACCCGCCGGGCGATGAGCCAGCCGACCGCGGCGGCGAGGGCGATGACGGCGACGCCGACGCCGATCGAGAGGTCGCGCAGCGACCCGAGGACCTCGGTGGTGTCCTCGAGCCCCCGCGCGACGCGGATCTCGCCCCCGCCGGGCCGGGCGACGGCCACGACCCGGTAGGCCTGGCCCTTGACCACCGTCGTGGTCGGCTCGGTCGCCGGGAGCAGCCCGGAGCTCGTCGCGGTCGCGGTCAGCACCGTCGACCGGTCGACGGGCAGGTTCACCGACCCGGTCCAGCCGGTGACGGCGCCCTGGGCGTCGATGCACTGCACCGCCCCTCGCGGCAGCCCGCCGAGGAGCCCTCCGAACTCCACGAGCGGTCCGCCCCCTTGGAACGGGCCGTGGCCGCCCAGGCTGTCGCAGAGCATCCGGGCGACGTTCCCGTCCGGGTCCCGCAGGCGCGCCGCGTAGCTCGTCAGCTCGTCGTCGACGTTGCCGTGCAGCCGGTCGTCGGTGGCGACGTAGCTGATCACCGCCACCGCGATCACCGAGATCCCGGCGAGCACGGCCAGCCCCACCGCCAGGCGGGCTCGGAGGGTCACTGCTCGCGCAGCGTGTACCCGACGCCGCGCACGGTCTGGATGAGCCGGGGCTCGCCGACCTCCTCGGTCTTGCGCCGCAGGTAGCCGATGTAGACGGCGAGGGACTTGGAGTCGGGCCCGAAGTCGTAGCCCCAGATCCGCTCGTAGATCGTCGATCGGGTCAGCACGATCCCCGCGTTGCGGGCCATGAACTGGAGGAGGTCGAACTCGGTCTTCGTGAGCGCCAGCTCGCGGTCGCCGCGCCAGGCCCGCCGAGCCGCCTCGTCGATGCGCAGGTCGGTGACGACGAGCTCCCGGTCGGGGGTGTCGTAGGTCGCCCGGCGGAGCAGCGCCCGCACCCGGGCCAGCAGCTCGTCGAGCGCGAACGGCTTCGGCAGGTAGTCGTCGGCGCCGGCGTCGAGGCCCGACACCCGGTCGGACACCTCGGTGCGGGCGGTCACGATGAGCACCGGGGTGTGGTCCCCGCGGGCCCGCAGCCGCCGGCACACGCTGAGCCCGTCGACGTTCGGCATCATGAGGTCGAGGACGATCAGGTCCGGCCCCCGGGCGTCGACGGCGTCGAGGGCGGCGGCGCCGTCGCCGACCGCGTCGACCGCGTACCCCTCGAGCTCGAGGGCCCGGGCCACGGAATCGCGGGTGGCCCGGTCGTCCTCGGCGAGCAGCACCTGTCCGGGCATGCCCAAGCTCTAGTCGGCCAGGGTGAGACCCGGGTAAGAGGCCCGAACAGGCCGTGAAGCCTCGTTGAACGTCGGGCGTCACCGGCGCGGTCGGGCGAGGTTCCGTGCTTCGATGCGCGCATCCCCGGGCCGCCCGTCCCCGCCTCGTGCCGTCCCCCCGACGACGGCCCGCCGTCGCGCCCGCGAGCGGCGGCGGGGCGGGGCTCGGGCCCGCCGCCGGCCTGGCGCCCCGGGTCGGGGCGCCACCCCGCGCGGACCGACGACGGCGCGGCCGCGGCCTCGGCGCGGGTCGAGGGGAGCCGGCGCCGCGTCGAGCCCACCTCGCACCGCTACTCGACGGCTCGGTCCCCGAAGGCGCCGGCGTCGCCGAGCGCGGCGATGCGCTCGTGGCCGTAGCCGAGCACCCGCGTGAGGACGTCGCCGGTGTGCTCGCCGAGCGTCGGGGGCGGCGCGGTCTCGGATTTGCGGTGACCGTCGTAGCGGAACGGGCCCGTCAGCACGGTGCGGCGACCGAGGCCGGGGACCGCCACCTCCACCTGGGCCCCCCGGTGCGCGAGCTGGGGGTGAGCGAGCGCGTCGTCGACGCGCTGGACCCGCGACGCCGGGATCCCGATCGACCCCAGCGCCTCGAGCCAGGCGTCGGCGGTGCGGGTGCGGAAGGCCCGCGCGACGAGCTCGGTGTAGGCGGCGAGGTGCTCGTGTCGCCCGTCTCGCGTCGCGAAGCGGGGATCGGTGGTGATCGCCGCGCAGCCCGGCACGGCGGCGAGCAGCGTGGCCAGCCGGGGCTGGAAGTGGAGGCTGGTCTGCACGAGGACGGCCGCCCCGTCGGCGGCCTCGAGCACGAGCGTCGTCGGCGGCGCCAGGGTCCGCTCCCGGTCGCCCACCAGCAGCCAGCCGAGCAGGCACTCGAGCATGCTGACGTCGAGGTGGGTGCCGCGGCCGTGGCGGGCCCGGGCCACGAGGGCGGCGAGGACGCCCTGCGCGGCGGTGGCGCCGGCGAGGAGGTCGGCGAGCGGGAGCGGCACCGGGAGGCCGAAGCGGCCCGGCGGCCCGGTGAGCTCGAGGACGCCCCCGAAGGCCTGCACCGCGCCGTCGGTGGCGGCCAGCTGCGAGTAGGGGCCGTCGGGCCCGAACCCGGTGATCGTGCAGTACACGAGCCCGGGGTTGCGCGGCGCCAGCGTCTCGTAGTCGATCCGCAGGCGGTCGGTGACGCCGGGCCGGAAGTTCTCGAGCAGGACGTCGGACGCCGCCACCAGGTCGCGCAGCACCTCGCCGCCGGCCTCGGACTTCAGGTCGAGCACGACCCCGCGCCGGTCGCGGTGCAGGGCCAGGTAGAAGGGAGACGGCGGGTCGCCCGGCGCCAGCCCCGTCCCGGCTCGGGTCGGGTCCCCGCCGGGAGGCTCGACGCGCACCACCTCGGCCCCGAGGTCGGCGAGAGCGCGGGCCGCGATCGGCCCCGACAGGAAGGTGGTCAGGTCCAGCACCCGGGTCCCGGCCAGCGGGCGGGCCGGATCCTCGGGCTCGGTCACCGCCCGAGTCTCACCGGTGGCCTCGGGCGCTGCCACCGGGCGGCGAGGAGAGGGGCCGTGGAGGGGAAGGATCGGACCGACACCAACGTTCCAATCGGGCACGAGGGGCACGGCCACGGGTCGGGAACGAGATCCGCTCCCGTGACGTGATTCACACATGATTCACAGGAGAATTTCAGCCGGAACCACGATGATCGGCTCGGTGGAGATCACCCGGGGGGGACCGAACGGACGGACCGGGCCCGAGGGAGCACGCACATGACCTGGTGGGAGGACGACGAGCAGCCGACCGAACCGTCTCGGCGCGCCGCCCCCGACCCGACCTTGCCGCCCCAGCCCACCGCGGTGTGGTGGCCGCCCGAGCCCGCCGCCGGCCTCGGCGCCCCCCCGCGGGGCGGTGGCCCCGGCGGCGGGTTCGGCCCGCCGCCCCCGGCCGGCCCGCCGGCGCCCCGGGGCCAGCGCCCCCGGCGGCGGCGCGGCACCCTCTGGGCGCTGCTGGCCGCGGCGGTCCTCGCCGTCGGGGCGGGCGGGCTGCTCGCCTACGCCTCCGGCGGCCACTCGGGCCTGCTCCCGACCGCCACCAACAGCTCCACCTCGGCGCCGGCCAACCCGGTCAGCCAGGCCAAGCTCGACCCGTCGGCCATCGCGGCCCGCAACGATCCCGCGATCGTGGACGTCACCGCGACCATCGCGGACGGGACCGGCGAGGCCGCCGGCACCGGCATGGTGCTCACCTCCTCGGGTGAGATCCTCACCAACAACCACGTCATCGAGAACGCCAGCGCCATCACGGTGAAGATCTCGAACCGGTCCGAGAGCTACACCGCGGTCCCGATCGGCACCGACGTCGTCGACGACATCGCGGTGCTGCAGGCGCAGGGCGCGTCCGGTCTCACCACCATCCCGCTGGGCAACTCATCGCAGCTCTCGGTCGGCGACGGCGTCGTCGCGATCGGCAACGCCTTCAACCGGTCCGGGCCGCCCACGGTGACCCAGGGCAGCGTCACCGCGCTCGGCCGGTCCATCACCGTCCGCAGTGACACCGGCGGCTCCGAGCAGCTGAACGACCTCATCGAGACCGACGCCCAGCTCGAGCCCGGCAACTCCGGGGGCCCGCTCTTCGACGCCACCGGGAAGGTGATCGGCATCAACACCGCGGCCTCGACCGGCGGCGGCTACGGCGAGATCCCCCAGAACGGCAGCAACGACGGCTTCGCCATCCCGATCAACAACGCCCTCGCCATCGTCCACCAGATCGACAGCGGGAAGAGCGGCGGGAACGCCAACGTCGGGCCGTCGGGCTTCCTCGGCGTCGGCGTCAGCGACGTCGCCGGCGGCTTCGGCGGCAGCCTCGGCGGCAACGGGTCGTCGGCCGGCGTGCAGGTCCAGAACGTGCAGTCGGGCAGCCCGGCCGCCAACGCCGGGATCGCCCGCGGCGACCAGATCACCGCTATCGACGGGCAGAGCGTGTCGTCCTCGACGCAGCTCACCCAGATCATCAGCTCCAAGCACCCGAACGACATGATCCGGGTCACCTGGCTCGACCAGGCCGGGGACCAGCACACCGCCACCGTTCGCCTCGCCAAGCGCTCGTCGGCGGCCTGAGCCGCGGCGGGCGGCGACCGGCGATCGCCACCGGGATCCGCCGGCGCGACCGTCGGACGCGCCGGGTCGACCGCGGTCAGGCCGGCGAGACGCCGTCGACGTCGACGGCGGCGTCGACCGGGCCCCGGCTGACCCCGCGGAGGCCGTCGAGCCAGCGGCCGATCGCGTCGACCACGTACGCGGTCCGCACGCTGTACATCACGTCGAAGGCGTGCTGGGCGTGGGGCAGCTCGGCGTAGACCACCGGGTTGCGCGACACGGCGCGCAGCGCCTCGACGAAGAAGCGCGCGTCCTCCACCCACGCCAGGGTGTCGTGGCCGCCGTGCACCACGAAGAACGGCGGCGCGTCGGGACGGACCAAGTCGATCGGGGACGCCGCCTCCCACAGCCCCAGGCACTCCTCGGGTGCGCACTTCATGACGAACCGCTCGAGGAACGGACGCATCGCGTCCCGGCCCCGGACCCCGTGACGGTCGAGGAAGTCGTACACGCCGTACATCGGCACGCACGCCTGCACCGCGGTGTCGACGGCCTCGAAGCCGGGCTGGTAGCGAGGATCGTCGGGGGTGAGCGCCACGAGCGCGGCGAGGTGCCCGCCGGCGGAGCCGCCGGTCACCACCACGAAGCCCGGGTCGGCCCCGTAGTCGGGGCCGTGGCGCCGCACCCAGGCCAGGGCGCGCTTCACGTCCACGAGGTGGTCCGGGAACGTGGCGCGAGGGGAGCGCCGGTAGTTCGGCGCCACCCCCACCCAGCCGCGCTGCGCCAGGTGGTAGAGCAGCGGCTGACCCTGCTGACGCTTGTCGCCGACGACCCAGGCCCCGCCGTGGATCTGGAGGACCACCGGCCGGCGCCCCTCCCCGTCGCGCCGCCGGTAGAGGTCGAGGCGGTGGCGGCGGTCCTCCCCGTAGGCGAGGTCCGGGATGCGCTCGACCGCGCGCGCGTGCATCCGGAAGGGCGAGAGCAGCTGGCGGCGCGACACGACGGCGGCGACGGCCGCGCCCTCCGCCACGCGCCGGCCGCGGTCCCCGGCGAGGGCGTCGCCCATCGCCTCGGTCAGCACCGCCGCGGTCGTGCCCTGTCGCCGCGCGACGACGGCCAGGGCGGCCCACGAGAGCGCGGTCACGCCGAGCCCGGCCCAGCCCGCGGGCTCCCGCAGCGCGCCGAGGGCCACGAACACGACGGTCGCCACCACCTGCCAGGCCACGTGGAGGAGCGCCAGCTCCCCCGTCACCCATCCGGCGATGAAGAGCGGGAAGGCCAGCACCGCGGGCCGGCGGGGCGCGGCCACCGCCAGCAGCGTGAACGTCGCCCCGACGAGGCTCACGGCCAGGAACGCCTCGGGCACGCCGGCATCGTACGACCGGCCCCGGGCTGCGGCCGCGCCCCCGCTTCCCTCGCCGCGCCCGCGTCGCTACGCTCACCCGCCCCGCGCCCGCGCCGCCGGCCGGACGCCCGCGGAAGGAGAGCGCGCATGCGACGCCTCGGCGGCCTCGACGCCGCGTTCCTCTACGCGGAGACGCCGGCCTGGCACATGCACGTGTCGGCGCTGCTCGTCGTCGACCCGGCCGAGGCCCCCGACTTCGGGTTCGACGCGGTGCGGGCCACGACGGTGGCGCGGCTGCCGAGCGTCCCGCAGTTCCGGTGGCGGCCGGTCGAGGTCCCGCTCGGGCTCGACCGCCCGGTGTGGGTCGAGGCCGAGGACTTCGACCCCGACTATCACATCCGCCGGATCGGCGTCCCCGCCCCCGGGGGCGCAGCCGAGCTCGGCGACCTCGTCGGCCGCCTCATCGGCTACAAGCTCGACCGGTCGAAGCCCCTCTGGGAGATGTGGGTCATCGAGGGTCTCGCCGACGGCAACGTCGCCGTCCTCACCAAGATTCACCACTCGATCGTCGACGGCGTGTCGGGCGCCGGGCTGGCCGAGATCCTGCTCGACCTCGAGCCGGTGGCGACGGGACCCGACCCCGAGGTGCGCGAGTCGTTGCACCACCACCACGTGCCGAGCGGGTGGCGTCTGTTCGGCCAGGGGCTGCTCACCGCCGCGTTCGCGACGCCGTGGCGGGCCGCCCGCTACAGCGCCGAGCTCACCCGCAAGGCGGTGACGCTCGCGGGGCTCCTCCGCAGCGACCAGCCGCCCACGCTGCCGCTGCAGACCCCGCGCACCCGGTTCAACGCCCCGATCACCCCGCACCGCTCGTTCGCGGCCGCGAGCATCCCGCTGGCCCGCGTGAAGGCGATCAAGCGCGCGTACGACGTGAAGCTCAACGACGTGGTGCTCGCGCTCTGCGCCGGCGCGCTCCGCCGGTACCTCGAGGACCGCGGCGAGCTGCCGGACCAGCCGCTCGTGGCCCAGGTCCCGGTGTCGCTGCGCGCCGAGGGCGACGACCAGGTGGGCACGAAGGTGGGACCCATGTTCACGTCGCTCGCCACCGACGTCGACGACCCGGTGAAGCGGCTCCTCACCATCCACGAGGACACCCGGCGGGCCAAGTCCATGCGCCAAGCGCTGTCGGCGCAGGGGATCATGAGCCTCACCGAGACGACGCCGCCGGGCCTCCTCACGCTGGCGGCGCGCATGTACACCGCCGCCGGGCTCGAGCAGCACGGGCCGCCCCTCTACAACGTGATCATCTCGAACGTGCCCGGCCCGCCGTTCCCGCTCTACCTCGCCGGAGGCCGGCTCGTCCGCATGTACCCGATGGGCCCGCTGATCCTCGGCGGGGGGCTGAACATCACCGTGCTGAGCTACCGGGACGCGCTCGACTTCGGGTTCCTCACCTGTCCCGAGAACGCCCCGGAGACCGACGCCATCGCCGCGGGCATCCCCTGGGCGCTCGAGGAGCTCGAGCGCGCCGCCGGGCTGACGGGCGTCGACGACGCGCCGACCCCACCGCCCGGCGCGTCGGCCTCGGGCTGAGCGCCGGGACGGGCGGGCGGGTCAGGTCAGGCTCAAGACGAGCACGACGGCCACGAGGTTGAACGCGGCGTGGGCCACCATGCCGGGGCCGAGCCGGTCGGAGCGCCAGCGCAGCACGCCGAGGTACACGCCGAAGGCGGCGATGGTCAGGAAGGTGACGAGCACCTCGGCGAGGCTCATCCCGACCTGGTAGTGGGCGACCGCGAAGCAGCCGGCCTGCGCGAACACGGCGACGCGTGCGCCCCAGCGCCGCGTGAACACGGACTGCACCAGCCCCCGGAAGAACAGCTCCTCGACGAACGGCGCGCCCACGGTCACGATCAGGACGACGAGGAGCACCGTGAGGGTGTCGCGGTGCAGCTGGGTCGTGAACCCGTTCGTGCGGACGGTCCGGTTCGGCAGCAGCGGGATGAAGGGCGCCACGAGCACCACCGTGCCGATCCGGCCGATGACCGCGGCGACGAGCCCGACCCCGACGTCCCGCGACCCGATGCGCCGCAGGCCCAGCTCGCGGAGGGACCCACGCCCGTGGCGGCGCACGGCGAGGACGCACGCCGTCAGCAGGCCCGCCCACAGGCCGAGCTGCGACGCCACCAGGAGCCCAGGCGAGTGGCGCGACGCGCCGAGCGCGATCGCGCCCAGCGCCAGCCCGACCGCCAGCGCCTCGGCGAGGAGGAACCCCGCCAGCGCCAGCCCGCCGCCCCGGAGCCCCGGCGTTTCCCCCGCGTCCCGGCGCGGCGGGAACCAGGGCCGCTCCGGGCCCGGGGCCGCGGTGTGGCCGGTCCACTCGCGCCCGTCCCACCACCGCACCGGCGTCACGCGCCACGGGTCGGCGTACCACCCCGGCGGGGGTGCGGCCGCGGCGTCGCCGGGCGCGTCGCGGTCCGAGGCGGGTCGACCCTCGGTCAGCTCGGCGATCCGGCGGTCCACGTCGACCCGCGACGTCGCCGGCACGACGAGCGTGCCGCCGCGCCAGCAGGGTGTGACCCCGGCGTCGCGGAGCCGGCCGTGGAGCCACTGGCGAGCGTCGTCCGACCACGCCGACAGGTCGTAGGCGAGCTCGGCCGCAGGTGGGAGCTGGGTGACCACGAGGTCGGCGCCGCGCCGGGTCAGCCCAAGACCGCGGCCGACACGATGCCGAGGAGCAGGAGGGCAAGCCAGCAGTAACCGAGGATGAGGCCCGAGAGGGCCATGCCCCGGCCGCGCTGCCAGCCCTGCGACGCCGCGATCTGGCGCAGCGCGAGGTGTCCGAACACGACGGCGAGGATCGACCCGGCCCACAGCAGCCAGGTCAGCCCGAGCACCAGGGACGCGACCGCCATGCCGTTCCGGGTCACCTCGGCCGGGCTCGGAACCGGCTGGTACGTGCTCGCGGGCCACGCGGCCCGAGGCGAGCTGGCCCGCGGCGCCCCGACCGGCGGCGGCGGCCAGCGTTCGGCGTCGCGCTGCTGGGTCGTCATCACCGCCTCCCCGAACCGGGGCGCGCAGGGTGCCACACACCCGGCGGGTCGACCAACAGATCGACACGCGGCGGCCCCTCCTTGACCGCGGCGGGCCGGGCCCTGCGCCTAGCCGCCGCGCAGCCCGTCGATGATCGGCGCCGTGGCCTCGGCGTCGCGGGTCACGAAGTACGAGAAGCCCCAGCGATCCCTCGCCCGGCGGATCTGCTCCACGATCTCGTCGCGGGTGCCGACGAGCAGGTACGGGGACGCGAGCAGCGTGTCGGGATCGGTGCCCGTGCGCGCCGCGATCGGCTCCACGGCCAGCGCCCGGTCCTCGGTGATCTCGACGTACTGGACGAGCGCACTCAGCTCGAGCTCGTCGACGCGGTCGCCGGCCGCGGCGCGCACGGTCGCGACCTTGGCGTCGATCTCGCCGACCGCCCACTCGGTGACGTGCCGCTGCCCGTCGGGCAGGGTGGCACCCAGCCCGGTGAAGCCGACGACGTCCGCGAGCCTCGCGGCCAGCCGCAACACCCGGTCCCCGTTCCCGCCGACCAGGAGCGTCGGTCGGCGCGCCGGGTCGAGCCGGTGCTCGTCCAGGACGTAGTGGGGGCCGTCGACGCTGACCGTCTCGCCGTCGAAGAGCCGCCGGAGGATCGCCACCGACGACGTCAGGCGGCTGACCCGCACGCCCGGGGGGTCGAACGGGATGCCGAGCTCGTGGTACTCGGGGGCGGCGTGGCCGGCTCCGAGCCCCAGCTCGAACCGCCCGCCGCTCAGGAGGTCGAGGGTCGCAGCCTCCCGGGCGAGCAGCGCCGGGTGACGGAAGTCGTTGTTCAGCACGAGGGTGCCGATGCGGATCCGCGTGGTCGCGGCGGCGAGCGCGCCGAGCGCCGCCAGCGGCGCGAGCACACCGGCGACCGCGTGGTCGGGCACCACGAGGACGTCGAAGCCCAGCTCCTCGGCCCGGCGCGCGGCGGCCGCCCAGGCGGCGCCGGTCGGGGCGTCCCACAGCTGCAGCCCGAACCGAAACGACCGCGTCCTCCGCATCCGGGCATTCTGCTGCGAGCCCGGGGTGGGCGGCCGCCGGCTCACCCGGCCCGGGCCCAGGGGAATTCGCGGCGCACGCGCGCCCGGCGCTGCGACGATGATGACCGTGAGCGACCTCGCGCCCACCTCGAGGACCGCGGTGCGGCGCAAGCCCGAGCGCGCGAGCTACGAGCGGAGCACCGTCTACGAGATCCTCGACGCCGCGTTCGTCGCGCACGTCGGGGTCACGCTCAACGAGCAGCCCTTCGTGATGCCGATGGTGTACGGCCGCGACGAGGACCGGCTCCTCCTCCACGGCTCGGTCGCGAGCCGGCTGCTCCGCGCCCTCGAGCGGGGGCTCCGGGTCTGCGTCACGGTGACGATCGTGGACGGGCTCGTGCTGGCCGCGTCGCACCGCAACCACTCGGTCAACTACCGGTCCGTCGTCATCCTCGGGACGGCCCGCCGCCTCCGGGGCGAGGAGGTCGGCACCGCCCTGACCCGGATCGTCGAGCACGTCGTGCCCGGCCGGGCCGCCGAAGCGCGGCCGGCCAACGACGCCGAGCGGCGAGACGTGCTCGTGCTCGGCCTCGACATCGAGGAGGCCTCGGCGAAGATCCGCTCGGGGCCGCCACTGCCGTCGAGCCACGACGACCCGGCCGACGGGCGCTGGACCGGCGAGCTGCCCCTGGGCCTCGTGCCGGGCCGGCCCGTCGCCGACGCGGCCAGCCGGGATCGGGCGGTGCCAGGCTCGCTCACGCCCTGGCGACGGGCCCGGCCGATCGTCGGATGAGCCCGGCTCGGTCGGCGCCCGTCAGTCGGCGGCGACCGGGCGCAGCTCGCCCGCCAGCTCGTGGCGGAGGATCTCGGCCGCGTCGCGGATCATGGGACGGGACGCGTCCACGACCGCTTGCATCCCGAAGGCGCCGTGGATCTGGCCCTCGTAGCAGCGCTCCGTGACGCGCACGCCGAACGACCGCAGGCGGCGCGCGTAGGCGGCCCCGCCGTCGCGGAGCGGGTCGAACTCCGCCGTGATCACGTGGGCGGGGGCGACGCCGGCGAGGTCGGCGTGGATCGGGTCGAACCACGGGTGGTTCTGGTCGCCGTCCGGGCCGAGGTAGTTCGCCGTGAACCACTCGATGTCCCGTCGGGTCAGCAGGTAGCCCTCGCCGTTCTCGCGGACCGAGGGCTGGTCCTCGGTCACCCCGACGCCGGGGTAGACGAGGAGCTGGAACCGCAGCGGCGGCCCCGGGCGGTCGCGGCTGACGTTCGCGGTGACGGCGGCGAGGGTGCCGCCGGCGCTGTCGCCGGCCACCGCGATTCGGTCCGGGTCCCCGCCGATCTCGCGGGCGTGGGCGCGCACCCAGTCCAGCGCGGCGACGCAGTCCTCGACCGCGGCGGGGAACCGGTGCTCGGGCGCGAGCCGGTAGTCGACGGAGACGATCAGCGCACCGCTGTCGGACGCCAGGTCTCGACAGATGGCGTCGTGGGTGGCGAGGCTGCCGAGGAGGTAGCCGCCACCGTGGTAGTAGACGACGACGGCGCGGGCGCCGTCACCCCGGGCCGGCGCGTACCGGCGCACCGGGATCGGCCCCGCCGGCCCCGGGACGTCGTCGTCGGTGGCGACCACGTCTTGGGCGCCGGGGCCGCTCAGCAGCACCGAGCCGGCGTCGGCCAGCTCGCGCGCCTCGCTCGGCGTGACCTGGTCGAGGTCGGGGCTCCCGAGCGCCTCGAGCTCGTCGAGCACGGCGCGGGCTTGTGGGTCCAGACCCATCCTGTCTCCCCTTGGTGCGGCGGCTCCGAACCCTAGCCAAGGGTCGTCGCCGCCCCGCCCGCGCCCCGATCAGCGACGCGCCGACGGCTCGGTGAGCTCGACCCGGACCGAGTCGCCGGTCGCGGCCGCGTGCGCGCCGACGACGAGCTCGTAGCGGGTCGCCTCGACCACGAAGTCGTCGCGAGCCTCGTCCCAGTACGCCAGCGCGTCGACGGGCACGTCGAGGCGCACCGTGCTCGTGGCGCCAGCGGCGAGCGCGACGGCCTGGAAGCCGACGAGCCACCGCGGCGGCCGCTCGACCGCGGACTGGGGCGCCGCCGCGTAGCACTGCACGACCTCGACGCCGTCGCGGGCACCGACGTTCGCGAGCGGGACCTCGAGCTCGATGGCGTCGTCGCCGAGCCTCGCGTGCGGGGCGCCGTACCGGAACTCGGTGTACGTGAGACCCCATCCGAGCGGGTAGGCCGCCCGGCGACCGGTGCGGTCGAGGTGCTGCTGGCCGTGCCACAGCCCGTACTCGGCGTGCCGGGCGTCGCGGTCGAACGGGGGCAGGTCCGCCTCGTCGACCGGGAACGCGCACGGGAGGCGGCCCGACGGGTTCACCCGGCCGAGCAGCACGTCGGCGAGCGCGTGCCCGCCCTCCATGCCCGGGTACCAGGCCACGACGATCGCGGGGATCTCGTCGCGCCATCGCTCGGTCACGACCGCGCTGCCGGTGACGAGCACCGCGATCGTGCGGGGCTGCGCGGCGGCGACGGCGCGCAGGACCTCCTCGTCGTGGTCGTGGAGGGTGAGGCGGAGGCGGTCGCCTCCTCGTCCGGCGCGCGCCGGGGACGTGATCGCGTCGCCGAGCGCGGCCGCGGCCGGGTCGTCGGGGGCGAGCGGCGGGAAGAGCGCCACCAGCTCCGGCGTCTCGGCCACGTCCGTGTACTCGCCCTCGTCGTCGGCGGTGTAGCCGACGACCACGACGGCGGCGTCGGCGGCGGCGGCGAGCCGCGCCGCGCGGGCCGGGTCGCGGCCGTCGTCCCCGACGACGGCGCCGCCGAGGGCGGCGCGCAGCCCGGCCAGCGGGGTGACGACGTCGGGTGGGCGCACCGCGCTCGAGCCGGCGTCGCCGATGCTCCCGACGTCGGCGAGCGGTCCGACCACGGCCAGCTGGCGCAGCCCCTCGGCGCGGAGGGGCAGGGTCGGGGTCCCGTCGACGGGCTCGTTGCGGAGCAGGACCATCGCCCGCCGCGCCACCTCGCGGGCGAGGGCGCGATGGGCGGGCCCGGCCACGAGGTCGCCGGCCGTCGGGACCTCGGTCGTCGCCGCGGCCCGCAGGAGCGTCCGCAGGATCCGCCGAGCGGCGTCGTCCACGCGCTCGGCCGGGACCCGGCCGGCCTCGACGAGGTCCCGGAGATGGGCGGCGAAGTGCATCCGGAACGGCATCTCGACGTCGACGCCCGCGTTCGCGGCCGGCTCGGCGTCGCGGATGCCGAAGATCCAGTCGGTGATGACGAAGCCGTCGAAGCCCCAGCGTCGCTTCAGGATCTCGGTGAGCAGCGGTCGGTTGTGTCCGCACCAGGCGCCGTTCACGGAGTTGTACGCGCTCATCACGCTGCCGGCGCCCTCGTCGACGCACCGACGGAACTGGCGCAGGTACACCTCGTGGAGGACTCGGGGCGAGGCGCGGACGTCGACCTGGAACCGGGCGTTCTCCATGTTGTTGAGCGCGAAGTGCTTCACGCAGGCGACGACGTGGCGCTGCACGCCCCGGACCGCGGCCGCCCCCATGGCGCCGACGTGGCCCGGGTCCTCGCCGTAGGTCTCCTGCGCCCGTCCCCACGCCGGGTGGTGGAGCAGGTTCACGCACACGCTGCCGATGAGGTTGGCGCCCTGCGCCCGCGCCTCGGCGCCGATGGCGGCGCCGACGCGCGCCTCGAGCTCGGGGTCCCAGGTGGCGCCGCGCGCCATCGCGACCGGGAAGCAGGTGGAGCGGCCGAGCGTGACGCCACGCGGGCCGTCGCAGAACCGGATGCCGGGGAGCCCGAGCCGCTCGACGGCGCCGCCCACGTAGGGCGTGTGGCCGTAGCCGCCGCGCAGCATCTCGACGAGCCCGGGCCAGAAGTCGAGGTCCCCCGACATCATCGCCAGTCGCTCGTCGGGTGACAGCTCGGCGAGGAGGGCGTCGACCTCGGCGTCGAGGTCGTCGCGGTGGGCGGCCGCCCGCGAGGCGAGCGCGCCGAAGCCGTCCTCGGCGCGGGCCGGCGGCGTGGGCGTCACGACCGGCACCGGAGGCTGACGGCGGGGGCGGCCCCGACCATGCGCTGCAGGATGGCAGTGAGGCCGGGCTGGGCCGAGCACGCCCAGGTCGGGTCGAGCACGCCGAAGGTCTCCTCGGCGCCGAGCTGCCGCGTGGAGCCGCGCGACTGGGTCCCGTTGAGGGGCCAGTAGCTCCAGCCGAACCGGTGCGCGGTCACGTAGGCGGCCAGGTTCGCGAACCACTCGCGGGAGTGGGTGCGGTTGTCGTCGCACTGCACCGCGGGGGTGTGGCAGGTCCCGAATTCGCCGACCCAGACCGGCGTCGCCCCCGGGCCGGTGGCGAGGGAGCCCCACCGTTGGTCGAGCACGGCGGCGAGGCGCCCGGCGTCGGCGTTGGCGTCCGGGGCGTGGTCCTCCTGGTAGTCGTGCGGGGAGTAGACGAGCTGGTGCTCGTGGCCTCGGGGGAGGACGACGGGCCCGGCCGGGATGCCGGTGAAGTCGAGGGAGTAGCCGACGCCTTCGACCATGATCAGCAGGTCGGGGCTGGCGGCGAGCACGCAGGCCGCGCCCCGCTCGGCGGCGTCGCGCCAGTCCTTCGTGTCCTGCGCCGGGGGCCGACAGCCCGGCGCGGGCCCGGCCGGACTCCCCCAGGTCGCACCCCCGCGCGGCTCGTTGCGGAGGTCGGCGCCGATCACGTTGTGGTAGCTGGGACCTCGGTAGCGGCGGGCCATGGTCTGCCAGTCGGCGAGCCACTGCCCGGTGTGGAAGCTCTGGACCCACGCCGGGTCGGCGGCGTTGTGCCCCGCGTTGTACCAGAGGCTGTCCTCGTCGGTCGGGAGGCAGCACCAGTCCGCGGTGGTCATGTGGTTGTCGAGGATCACCATGAGCCCCTGACGCCCGAGCGCGGTGATGACGGCGTCCAGCACCGCGAGGGCGCGCTTGCCGCGGAGGCTGGGGTTGGCGGCCACGCTGGCGTCGCAGACCGTCGGGTCGTCGTGCAGCAGCGCGTTCGACCACGGCAGCCGCACCGAGTTGAAGCCGAGGGCGCGGATCTCGGCCGCGATCGTGTCGAGGGGCTGGCGGTCCAGGCCCCCGACGACCGAGTCCTGCTCCTCGGCGCCGTACCAGTTCACGCTGGCGAGCCGCACGACCGCGCCGCGGCGGTCGACGAGGTCGGGCCCGCGCGTGCGCAGCGGCGGGGCCGGGAGCCGGAGCGGCGCCAGCCTCGCCAGCGCGGCGGGGCGGGGACCGGGCCGCGGCGGTGGGGTCGGCGGGCTCGGCGTGGCACAGGGCGCGACGACCTGGGCGCGCCCATGCACCGGGTCCGGCGTGGCGAGGGCCGGCGACACGAGCGCGGCGCTGAGGAGCAGGCCCGCCGCGAGCGCCGTCACCCTGCCCGTCACCGGCGGGATCGTAGAGCGAGCGGTCGGCGTGGGTGCGGCCGCGGACCTCGGCTCACGGCATGGTCGACAGCGCGGCGCGCGCCGTCGGGTCGAGCGTCGACCCGGCGTCGAGCCGACCGGCCACGGCCTCCACGAGCTCGTCGTCCTCGACGGCGACGTCGACGCCGCCGCCGACGACGCGGGTGCGACCCGCCTCGACCCCGACGTCCAGGTCGGGCTTCGCCTCGCGGAGCGCGAACCTCGAGAACCGCGTCCGCCACGTCCGCCGCGCCTCGCGCTCGGCCTCGGTGATCGGGACGAAGATGTCGTCGGCGTGGACGGCGAGCTCGCCGGCGACGTGGAAGGCCTGCCACCGGCAGGGATAGTCGCCGACGCTCGTGTCGACGAGACCGTCCCCGCGGTCGCGGAACCCTCGGCGCGTCTCGGCGTTGTCGGCTCGCCACGCCGCCACGAGCTGCTCGGGTGTCAGCGCGGCCCGGTCGGCGATGCCGAGCTCGTTGGCCCGGGTCAGGTCGGTCCCGCCTCGCGCCTCGACGTCCTCGGTGAACGCCCGCACGGTGCCGGCGAGGCACGCGTGGTGGTAGTCCTCCGACGCCGCCAGGTGGGCGACGACGTCTCGGACCGACCAGCCGGGGCAGCGCGAGCGCGCCGACCAGCCGGACGCCGGGAGGCCCGACAGGTGGGCGGCGAGGCGAGCCGACTCCTGGTCGAGGAGGTCGCACGGGTCGAGGCCCCGCAGCTCGGCGTCGTCGGTCACGGCCCGAGTCTCTCGCGGCCGGCGAGCCGGGGCCGCGCCCGGGCCTCGGACCCGTAGGGTCGCAGGCGGTGACGACGGCTTCCTGCCTGATCGACTACCGGGGCGCGTACACCTTCCCGGTGTCGCCGCCGGAGCTCTGGGACGCGATGGAACGAACGGACCGCTTCCAGGGCTGGTGGCGCTGGCTGTCGGAGTTCAGGCTCGAGGGCGACGGGCTCCGGGCCGGGTCCGTCCTCACGGGCGTCGTCGCGCCACCGGTGCCGTACCGGATGCGGGTGCGCGTCGACCTCGAGGAGTGCGTGCGGCCCTCGCGGATCCGGGCCTCGGTCCACGGCGATCTCGAGGGGCCGGCCGAGCTGCGGCTGGCGGCGCGCCCGGGCGGGTCCCGGGTCGACGCCGCGTGGACCCTCGAGATGATGCAACGCCCGATGCGGCTGGCGGCCCGGGTCGCCCACCCGTTGCTGCGGTGGGGGCACGACCGCGTCGTCGAGGCGACGGTGGACAGCTTTCGACGTCACCTCGCCAGCGCCGACCCGGCGGGCGCGGGCGGCGTCGACGGCTGAGCCGGCGGCGTCAGCTGGTCGGCTTGCGCCGGTCGCGGTGCCGGTGGAGCAGCACGTCGACGGCGACGTAGCCCGAGATCACGAGGGCGCCGCCGAGCGCCGCGAGGCCGCCGGCGAGCCAGGCGAGGTCGCGGTTGATCGTGCTCGCCACTCGGTCGAAGGGATCGGCCATCACCATCCTCGGTTTCCGACGAGGCAGGCCGAGCGAGCCGACGGACATTCGCGTTCGCGCGCCGTCGCGCCCGCTCGCCGTGAGGACACGTTCGTCTCCTCTCCTCGGCGTGCGAGGGTACCGAGGGCTGGGCGCCCAGCCACGGATGGTCGCGCCGCCGTTCGACGAGGAGGTGGCGACGGCCGACGCCGCGGGCGCGGCGGTGGCCGGTCCTCGCCGCGCCCGATTGCGACGAGCGCGAGCTCGCGTCGGCGCGTCATCACTGGGTCAACCGCGAGTGGACGTCGGTCCCGAAGCCGGTGAGCCCGGGCTGGGCCGCGTAAGCCGAGCCGGGGGGCAACCGGAGCAGCGCCTCGAGGTCCGTGGTGCCGCCTCGACCGCGGTGACCTCGGCGCGCCGCACCTGCTCGACGGCGTCCGCGGCGTGGGCCCCGGCGCCGACCAGGTCCAGGACCCGCGGCACGAACGGTTCGTCGTCGTCGGCCAACGCTTCCCTCCCGGCGGGCGGCGAGGAAGCCGAGGGCCTCGTCGCCGCGGTCGAGCGTCGCCCCGACGACGGGCTGCTACCTTCCCCGACCGGCGGTGCCGAGACCATGAAGTTCGACGCGATCAGCATGGCGCAGCCGGTGCGCGACGTCCCGGCCCTCGTTCGCGACGCGGAGGCGGCGGGCTTCGACGGGCTCTGGTTCACCGAGAGCGGGCACACCGCGTACACCGGCTGCACGGCGGCCGCGCTGACGGCGCAGCGGCTCGACGTCGGGACGGCGGTGGCGCTCGCGTTCCCGCGCAGCCCCATGGTCACCGCCCAGGTCGCGTGGGAGCTGGCCGACGCCACGGGCGGGCGGTTCATCCTCGGGCTCGGCACGCAGGTGAAGGCGCACATCGAGCGCCGGTACGGCGTGGCGTTCGAGCACCCGGGGTCGCGGCTGCGCGAGTACGTCCTGGCCCTGCGCGCGATCTTCGCCGCCTTCCAGTCGGGGGCGCCGCTGGACTTCCGGGGCGACCACTGGCGGCTCGACCTCCTCCCGAGGACGTGGAGCCCGGGCCCGATCGAGCATCCGGACGTCCCGATCTACGTCGCCGCGGTCCGGCCGTGGATGGCCCGCATGGCCGGCGAGGTCGCCGACGGCGTCCACGTCCATCCGTTCCACTCGCCGCGGTACCTGCGGGAGGTGGTCCTCCCCGCGGTCCACGACGGAGCGACCAGCGCCGGTCGCGACCCGAGCCGACTCGCGATCGTGTGCCCGGTGATGGCGAACGTCGGCGACACCGAGGCCGAGCTGGCAGCGGCGCGGGACGAGCATCGGCTGCGCGTCGCCTTCTACGGGTCGACCCGCACCTACCACGGGGTCTTCGACCTGCACGGCTGGGACGGCACCGCCGACCGCCTGCACGAGCTGCAGCGAGCCGGCGACCTGGCGGGGATGGCGGCGACGATCACCGACGAGATGCTCGACGCCTACACGGTGACGGCGACGTGGGCGGAGCTCGCCGACGCCCTCGTCGCCCGGTACCGGGGGATCGCCGACCGGCTGGTGATGTACGGCGCGACCGAGGGCTGGCGCCCCGGGGAGGGCGGCGCCTTCGACCGGTGGCGGGGCGTGGCCGCCGCGGTGGCGCGCGCGACGCACGCGGCGTGAGGCCGGGCCTCCGCGGGCCTCGACGGGGACGCGGCGACGCGGGCGGTTACAGACGCGCCAGCACACCGTCGACGACCGGGCCGATCTCGGCCCGCGCCGCGGCGGGGTCGGGGGCACC
>DASZJD010000021.1 GCA_035948415.1 Acidimicrobiia bacterium
ATCACCGTCGACGAGGCCTACGGCGGGATGGGGATGGGCGACATCGAGGCGGCGATCGTCCTCGAGGAGCTGGCCCGCGTCGACGTGTCGAGCGCCATCCTCGCCCAGCTCATCTTCAACGGCCCGCCCCGCGCCATCCAGCACCTCGGCAGCGACGCCATGAAGGGCCGGTGGCTGCCGATGGCGGCGAGCGGCGAGGGCCTGTTCTGCATCGGGATCAGCGAATCGGAGGCCGGGTCGGCGGTCACCCACATGCGGGCCCGGCTCACCCCGGACGGCGACGGCTACCGCCTGAACGCCTACAAGAACTACGTCACGGGGGGCCACAAGGCCCGCTGCTGCCTCGTGTGGTGCCGGTTCCCCGGCGGCGAGGGGGCCAAGGGCATCGGGGCGGTCGTCGTCGACCTCGAGGCGGACGGGGTGAGCGTCACCGGCACCCACGTGAAGATGGGGCTGCGCGGCACGAGCGAGGCCGAGCTGGCCTTCGACGACGTGTACGTCGGACCGGAAGACGTGCTCCTCGCCGGTGACCCGGCCACGAGCGATTCGTTCAAGACGCTGATCGCCCACATCAACCACGAGCGGTGCGGGAACGCGGCGATGTGCGTCGGAGCCGCGCAGGGCGCCCTCGAGTACGCCGTCCGCTACATGAACGAGCGGGTCGTGGGTGGGCGGCCGATCGGCGAGCTGCAGGGACTGCAGTGGAAGGTGGCGGACATGGCCACCCAGCTCGAGGGGGCCCGGCTGCTGCTCCAGCGCGCCCTGCGCCTCGCGGGCCCGCACGGGACCCCGCCCGCGCTCGAGACCGCGATGGCGAAGTGCGCGGCGAACCTGGCCGCGAAGTTCGTGTGCGACGAGGCGATTCAGCTGCTCGGCGGGTACGGCTACAGCCGCGAATACCCGGTCGAGCGCGCGTACCGGGACATCCGGGGACTGTGCATCGGCGCCGGCACGGTCGAGATCCAGCGAAACTTCATCGGCTCGCAGATCGTCCGCGGCGCCACGCCCGTCGGCGCGTCGTGGCGCGGCCCGCTCGGCTGAGGCCCACGTACCGCCACCCCGAGGCGCGGGCGTACGCCGCGCCCGGCGGCCCGTGGGACGCCCCGACCCTCGACGCGCTCCTGCGCCGGGCCGCCGGGTCCGCCCGCGGGCCGCTGCTCGTCGACGACACCGGCGCCTCGCTCGACGGACCGGCGGTGGAGGCCGCGACGGCGGCGCTCGCCGGCGGCCTGCGCGCCGCGGGCGTCCGGCGCGGCGACGTCGTGGCCTGGCAGGCCCCGAACGGCCACGAGGTCGCGCTCCTCTACCGCGCCTGCTGGCGTCTCGGCGCGGTCGCGGGGCCGATCCACCACCAGGCGGGGACGGGCGACGTCGAGGGGATGCTCGCCGTCCTCGAGCCGCGCCTGTTCTTGCCGCGCGAGGAGGTGCACGGCGCGTCGGCCCGCCTCCGCGCCCTGCTCGAGGCGGCGGCGCCCGTCACCCGGTCGGCGGCGCGTCCGGCCGACGTGGCGGTGGTGCTGTTCACCGCGGGCTCCAGCGGGAGCCCGAAGGCGGCCCTCCACACGCAACGGGGGCTCGCGTACAAGGCCCGCGTCATGGCCGCGACCCACGGGCTCCGGAGCGACGACTCGGTGCTGATGCCGGCGCCGCTCGCCCACGTGTCGGGGCTCCTCAACGCCGTGCTCGTGCCCGGGGTGGTGCCGATGGCCGCGCACCTCATGGCCCGGTGGGACCCCGAGCGGGCGCTGACGACCATCGAGGCCGACCGCATCACGTTCATGGTCGGCCCGCCCACGTTCTTCGTGGCGCTGATCGGCGCGGCCGGCTTCGCGCCCGGTCGCGTCGACAGCCTGCGCCTGGTGTCGAGTGGCGGCGCCGGGGTGACACCGGCGTTCGTCGTCGAGGCGAGCGAGCGCCTCCGCGCCCTCGTGAAGCGGTCGTACGGGTCGACCGAGGCGCCGACGGTCACGACCAGCACCGCTGGCGACCCGCCCACCCGGGCTCGAGACACCGACGGTCGCGCCGTCGGCGCGGCACGGCTGCGGGTGAGCGACCCCGAGAGCGGACGGCCGCGCCCGCCCGGCGGCACCGGCGAGCTGTGGCTCCGCGGCCCCGAGCTGTTCGTCGGGTACACCGACCCGGCCCAGACCGCCGAGGCCGTGCACCGGGGCTGGTTCCGCACCGGCGACCTCGCCATCCTCGACGCCGACGGGTGGCTGACGATCGTCGGCCGCATCAAGGACACGATCATCCGGGGCGGCGAGAACATCCCCGCGGCCGAGGTCGAGGCGGTCCTCGAGGCTCACCCCGACATCGCCGAGGCCGTCGCCGTCGGCGCCCCCGACTCGACGCTCGGGGAACGGGTGTGCGCGTTCGTGGTGGCCCGGCGGCCGTTCGACCTCGAGGCGTGTCGGGCCTGGTTCGAGCACCGAGGGGTGGCGCGGTACAAGACCCCGGAGCGCGTCGTGCGGGTCGACGAGCTGCCGCTCCTGTCGGCCGGCAAGCCGGACCGCGCCGCGCTCCGCCGGCGGGCGGCCGCCGAGCGCTCGTCGGCCTGAGATCAGAGGATGCTCTCGCCCGCCTCGACGCGCGGGCGCAGCAGCGAGGCCAGCCGCTCCCGGTGGAAGCTGGCGTCCCCGAAGCTCACCTTGTCGAGCTGCGCCCGCTTCAAGAACAGGTGCAGGTCGTGCTCCCACGTGAACCCGATGCCGCCGTGGATCTGGAGGCCGGACGCCATGACCCGCTTCGACGCGTCCGAGCACCAGACCTTCGCGGTCGACGCCGCCACCGAGCGCTCGCGGTCGTCCGCGCCGAGGCACCAGGCGGCCCAGTAGACGCTCGACCGCATGCCCTCGACGTCGACGAGCATGTCGGCGCACCGGTGCTTCACCGCTTGAAAGCTCCCGATCGGCCGACCGAACTGCACGCGCTCCTTCGCGTACTCGACCGCCATCGACAGCACGCGGTCGGCGCCGCCGAGCATCTCGGCGGCGGCGTACGTCGCCCCGTGGTCGAGGACGGCGGCGACGGTGACGTCGTCCAGGCGCGTCGCCGGCGTCTCGTCGAAGCGCAGCCATCCCAGCTCTCGGGTGCGGTCCATCGCCGCCTCGGCCGGCACCCGGTGCTCGTCGTCGAGCTCCACCACGAACACCGCGGGGCCGTCGGCGGCCGCGCCGACGACGACCGCCAGACGCGCCGAGGGCGCGTACAGGACCGGATCGGCCCGCCCGCGCAGCCGCCACCCTCGCCCGGCCGGGTCGGCCCGCACCGCGTCGGGGCCGCGGCTCCACGCCACCGTGGCCACGTCCCCCTCGAGCAGGGCGGCGACCCGGTCGTCCTGCCCGGCGGCGGCCAGCGTCCCGATCGCCAGCACGGTCGACGCGAACGGGGCCGGCGCCGCGTGCCGGCCGATCTCCTCCGCCAGGACGGCGACCTCGACCGGGCCCAGGCCGAGCCCGCCGAGGCGCTCCGGGACGGCCACGCCGACCCACCCCTGGTCGAGCATCGCCCGCCAGAGCTCGGCGTCCCATCCGCCCCCGGCGTCGACGACGGCGCGGACCCGCGGGCTCGACGCCAGGTCATCCAGGAGGTCGCGGGCGCTCTCGCGCAGGGCCTCCTGGTCGTCGTCGAGGGCGAAATCCAAGCGCCGCAGGCTATCCGCGCGCTTCGGCGACGGGTCAGGCCGGGACGGTGCCGCTGCGCACGCCGACGTCGGCGTGGGCGCGCGCCGCGGTCGGGGCGCCGGGCCGCTCCGGTGCGGCGTCGACGCGCAGGAGGCCGACCAGGGCCACCATCGCCGCCAGGTACGCCACGAGGGCCAGGACCAGCACCACGCCGAAGCCGAACGTCATGGCCAGGATCGTCGCCAGCACCGCGCCGATCACCGAGGCGAACCCGTTGACGGCCCAGCCCCAGGCCACGTACACGCGGGACGCCTCGGTCAGGCGGGCGACGGCCCCGATGCCGAGCGGCATGAACATGCCCAGGCAGAGCCCGAGCGGGGCGAGCACGGCGAGCGCCAGCAGGATGCGGGCCGTGAGCGGCCAGACCTGCGTGGCGTCGGTGAGCGGCGTCAAGCCGACCAGGTAGAAGAGGGTCAGGGCCGTGATGGCGCCGGCGAGCACCGGCAGCACGCGGCGCGCTCGGTCCTTGACCCGTTCGCTCAGGTAGGCGCCGATCCCCGTGAACACGAGGATCGACATGAGGGTGACGGTCAGCGAGTAGGTCGGGTACCCGAGGAACAGCACGAGGCGCTGGATCAGCGTCACCTCGAAGAAGATGAAGCCGAGCCCGAGCAGCGAGAAGTAGGCCGCGGACCGTCGCTTGCGGGGCAGCTCCGACCACGTCCTGCGAATGGCGAGGAACGGGAGCAGCAGGAAGACGGCGGCGAGGAGGGTGGCGATCCCCAGGAGCAGCACGAGCACGCGCTCACCGACGGCCTGCTCGAAGTCCCGCTTGTCGATGGGCTTCAGGAACCCCCGCAGCACGTCGGGGAAGGACGTGAAGTGCCAGAAGAAGGGACGGTTGTCGCTGATCGGTCGGATGTCGAAGGGGTAGGAGCTGTAGAAGGCGTCCAGCCGGCTGCCGGGGGTCGTGATGAGGCGGCTCACCACGTTGGCGTCGGCGGGCAGTCCCGGCGCGTACCGCAGCGACGCGCCCCGGACCCTCGGGAGGGCCGCCTCGAGGCCGCCGAGCTCGGCGGCGGTGAAGGCGTCGCGCTTGACGAGGATGGTGCTGAGCGAGAAGCCGTTGATGTCCGGAGACGTGGCGACGACGATGTGCCGCGTCGGGTCGCGGACGCCGAGCTCCCCCAGGGCGTGGCGAGCCGTGGCCACGTAGCGCAGGGTCCGGTTGAGCTTGTCGAACTCGCCGAACTGGACCGCGAGCAGACCGTGGCCGCTGAGGTGTCGGAGGCTGTCGACAATCGCGTTGCTCGTGTACAGGTAGCTCTCCGAGAGCACGTAGGCACCGACGGCGGCGGCGTTCGCCGCGTAGCTGTCCGGGGCCGGGTACCACACGAGGTTGTACTTCGCGTCGCTCCGGGCCAGGTAGGTGCGCCCGTCACCCTTGACGTAGTTCACCCGGGGGTTCTGGGCCAGGTGCCCGTCGTAGGCGGCGTACTTGTGGGTGACGAGGTCCCAGGTCACCGGGTTCAGCTCCACCGCGTCGACGTGCCTCGCCCGGTAGTACAGGGAGGTCAGGACCTCGTTCCCGCCGGCCGCCCCGATGATGAGCACGCGCCGCGGCGCTGCGCCCGTCACGGCGTAAGGGAAGCGGCGGGGATCGGTGTCGTAGCGGCTCAGCGTGGCCGGGTCCCCGTTGTACCGGAAGATGCCGGACCCCTGGAGCCCGTCGTGGAAGAGGATCCGCTCGTTCACGTAGTTCCCGACGTCCACCCGGAAGATCGGACTCCAGGACGAGTAGCTGGTGTTCGCCGACGTGAGCTGGGCCTTCGTGGCGTCGTCCCGCTGCTCCGGCAGCAGCGACGGGCGGGCGACGAACACGGCGAGCAGGGCGGCGATGACGGCGCCGGCGGCCAGGCCACGACGGGCACCGCGCGCCGCGATGGCGAGGCCGGTGACCGCCAGCACGAGGCCGGCGAGCATGATCGTCCCGGGAGGGCCGATCGAGGAGATCAGCGCCACGACCAGGGCGGCGCCGAGACCGGCTCCGAGCAGGTCGGCGAAGTAGAGGCGGCCGATCCGATCCGCACGGCGGGCGAAGAGGATCGCCACGATCACGCCGACCGCCAAGAACGAGGCGAAGATGGCGAGGCACACCAGGAGGAGGCGAGCCAGCGCCGAGACCTGCGCGCCGGATCCGTAGTCCCAGATGTTGAGCGTGTCCGTCGAGACTCGGGCCACGATCACGTAGCCGACCAGCACGCTCGTCGCACCGATCAGGAAGCTCCACAGCAAGACGGTGTCCGTGGCCGCTCGTTGGATGCGCCGCGAGACCGCGACGGCGACACCGCCGGACCCGATGCCGAGGAGCGCGAGCCCGATGACGAGGTAGGTGTAGTAGTAGAAGAGCTTGAACGAGATGATGCGCGTGTAGCTGATCTCCAGCAGCAGCGCCGCGAAGCTGACGGCGAAGAGCTGCAGGCTGTGGGCGCGCACCGACGCGTCAGCAGTTGTCCCGCGATCTCTCGCCATGGTCCCCCGTCCACTCCACGCCCAGCGCCCGTCATTGTGTCGCACGGGGGCAGAGCGAGCCGTACCCGACGGGCCGCTCGTCCCGGGTGCACCGGCCCCGTTCCCAGGGTCACCCCCGGTTCCCGTCCCCCCTGGCCGCGTGCTCCGCCGCGGTCGCCGCTCGGCGGCCGCCTCGAGCATCGGACGCCCGGAGACCGGCCGGCGGGCGCAGCGGGGGGCGAACGCGATGGCGACGAGCGACGACGTCTGGTCCGCCGTCGTGGCAGCGCGCCGCTACGCTGAGCGTAACTACGAGCAGGAGTGTCGCCGTGAACGACGAGAAGCCCGCGTACCTCCGTCACGGCGACACCGAGACCGAGCTCCCGGTCGTCCGCGGCACCGAGGACGAGCTGGGCGTCGACATCTCCCATCTCCGGGCCCAGACCGGCCTCGTCACCCTCGACTACGGGTTCGTGAACACCGGGTCCTGCGAATCGGCGATCACCTACATCGACGGCGAGGCCGGGATTCTCCGCTACCGCGGCATCCCGATCGAGCAGCTGGTGTCCGGGCACTCGCCCTCCTTCCTCGAGACCGCCTACCTGTTGATCTACGGGGAGCTGCCCACCCGCGAGCAGCGGGACGGCTTCAGCCGGGCGATCCGCAAGCACACGCTGCTGCACGAGGACGCCAAGCAGTTCTTCGACGGCTTCCCGCGGGACGCCCACCCGATGGGCGCCCTCTCGTCGGTGGTCAGCGCCCTGTCGACCTTCTACCCGGACAGCTCGGACCCGCACGACCCGGCCCAGGTGCAGCTGGCGATCGTGCGGCTGATCGCGAAGCTGCCGACGATCGCGGCCTACTCGTACAAGAAGTCGATCGGGCAGCCGTTCCTCTACCCGAACAACGAGCTCGACCTCATCGAGAACTTCCTCACCATGATGTTCGCGGTGCCGTCGGAGTCGTACCAGGTCAGCCCGACGGTCGTGCACGCGCTGAAGATCCTCCTGATCCTCCACGCTGACCACGAGCAGAACTGCTCCACGTCGACCGTGCGCCTCGTGGGGTCGAGCGAGGCCAACCTCTTCGCGTCGGTCGCGGCCGGGATCAACGCCTTGTGGGGGCCGCTCCACGGCGGCGCCAACCAGGCGGTGATCGAGATGCTCGAGCACATCCGCGCCGAGGGCAACGACATCGACGCCTACGTCGCTCGAGCCAAGGACCCCGACGACCCGTTCCGTCTCTCCGGGTTCGGCCACCGCGTCTACCGCAACTACGACCCTCGCGCCCGCATCATCAAGGAGCAGGCGCACCGCGTGATCGAAGAGCTCGGGCGGATGGACGAGCTGCTCGACCTGGCGCTGCGCCTCGAGGACGTCGCCATCTCCGACAGCTACTTCATCGACCGCAAGCTCTACCCGAACGTCGACTTTTACTCGGGCCTCATCTACCGGGCGATGGGCTTCCCGACCAACATGTTCCCCGTCCTGTTCGCGCTGGGCCGCCTCCCGGGCTGGATCGCGCACTGGAAGGAGATGATGGAGAGCCCGAAGACCAAGATCGGCCGACCCCGCCAGATCTACGTCGGGCCGGTCGAGCGGGACTACGTGCCGATCGACCAGCGGCGGTGAACCTCGCCCCGACGGGCGACGAGCAGCGTCTCCGAGCCGAGTTTCGCGCCTGGCTTCGCGAGCACCTGCCCTGGGAGTACGGGCGGGGGCTCCCCCCGCGCTTCGACGACCTCGCCGACGAGGTGGCCTTCCTGCGGTCCTGGCAGGCCCAGCTCGCCGCCGGGCGATGGGTCGGCGTCGCCTGGCCCGAGGAGTACGGCGGGCGTGGCGCCGGCCCCATCGAGCACTTCATCGTCACCGAGGAGCTGGCGCGGGCGCGGGCACCGGAGCTGGTGGGGCGGATCGGCATCAACCTCGTGGGGCCGACCCTCCTTGCCCATGGCACGCCGGAGCAGCGGGGCCGCTGGCTGGGCCGGATCCTGCCCGCCGAGGAGCTGTGGTGCCAGCTGTTCAGCGAGCCCGGCGCCGGCAGCGACCTGGCCTCCCTGTCGACCCGGGCCGTCCCGACCGAGGGCGGGTGGCTGCTCGAGGGCCAGAAGGTCTGGACCAGCTACGCGCAGTTCGCCGACTGGGGGCTGTGCCTGGCCCGCACCGACCCCGAGGCACCGAAGCAGCGCGGCATCAGCGCCTTCGCAGTCGACATGCGCGCCGACGGCGTGGAGGTCCGCCCCCTGCGCCAGATCACCGACGAGACCGAGTTCAACGAGGTGTTCTTCACCGAGGTGTTCGTGCCCGAGGACCGGCTCGTCGGCCCGCTGAACGAGGGGTGGAGGGTCGCGAACTCGACGCTGTCCCACGAGCGCGGCATCAACCCGCGGCAGCTCGTCATCCACCTCCAGCTCGTCGAGGAGCTCCTCCGCCTCGGTCTCGCCGACGGCGCCTGGGACGACGACCGGCTCCGACCCCGGCTGGCCCAGGCCGCGGTCGAGGTCCGCCTGTTCCAGCTCGCGAACTGGCGGAGCCTCTCGCGCACGGCGCGGGGCCGCGACCCCGGTCCCGAGGGCAGCGCCATGAAGCTGGCCTGGAGCGAGATGAGCAAGCGCCTCCACGACACGGTGATGGCCGTGCTCGGCGCCGCCGCCCCGCTGTGGCACGGCGCCGCCGACAACCCGGGGGACGGCACCTGGCAGCGGTCGTGGCTCTACTACCAGGCGGCGTCGATCTGGGCCGGCACGAACGAGATCCAGCGCAACATCATCGGCGAGCGCGTGCTCGGCCTCCCGCGCGAGCCGCCGCGCCCAGCGACCTGAACGGCGCGGGCGCGCCCCGGGGCACGCCAGCGCCGCCGCCTCGCTCGACGCTGGCATGATGGCGTCGTGGACTTCGACACCATCCGCTACGCCGTCGACGGGCCCGTCGCGACGATCACGTTGGACCGGCCCGAGGTCGCCAACGCGCAGAACAGCCGCATGCTCGACGAGCTCGACGCCGCCCTCGACGTCGCCGACCGCGACGACGAGGTCCGGGTCGTGGTGCTGGCCGGCGCGGGCAAGCACTTCTCCGCCGGCCACGACCTCAAGGAGCTGCTGACCGGCAGCGACGAGTGGGCCCGGCGGCGCGACACGCCCGAGGGAAAGTGGCGGCACGAGCAGGTCATGTACTTCGACCGGTGCGTCCGGCTGCGCGACTTCCGCAAGCCGACGATCGCCGCCGTTCACGGCGCTTGCGCCGCCGCCGGGCTCATGCTCGCCTGCATGTGCGACCTGATCGTCGCCGCCGACGACGCCCGGTTCTCGAACCCGGTCGCCCGCATGACCGGCGTCGGCGTCGAGCTGCTCGTCGAGCCGTGGGAGCTCGGGCCCCGCAAGGCCAAGGAGTTCCTGCTCTGCGCGGAGACGATCGACGCCACCGAGGCGGCCCGGCTCGGACTCGTGAACCGCGTCGTCCCCGCCGGGGAGCTCGCGGCCGCGGCTCGGGCGATGGCGGACCAGGTCGCGCTGGTGCCGCCCGTCACCGCCCAGGCGATCAAGGAGTCGATCAACCGGATGCTCGACCTCAGCGGGCAACGCGATTCGTGGCGCTACCACTTCGTGATCCACCAGCTCGTGAGCAACACCGCCACCGCCCTGGCCGCCGGCGAGGCGCGCAAGGCCGGCGGCATGGACGCCGTGAAGCGGGAGCAGGCGGGTCGGTGACCGCGCCGCTCGAGGGCCGGCGCGTCCTCGACCTCGGCACCCGGATCGCGGCGCCGTTCTGCGCCGGGCTGCTCGGCGAGCAGGGGGCGGAGGTGATCAAGGTCGAGCAGCCGCGACGCGGTGACTTCCTGCGCGAGATCGGGCCCTTCGCGCCCCGCCCCGGGAGCGACGAGCCGGACTACTCGCTCTTCTGGGCCGTCGAGGGCCGCGGCCGCAAGAGCGTGACGATCGACCTGCGGGACGAGCGGGGCCAGGACGTGTTCCGACGGCTCGCGGCCACCGCCGACGTGGTGGTCGAGAACTTCCGGCCCGGGACGCTCGAGGCGTGGAACCTCGCGCCGAGCCAGCTCGACCCCCGCCTCGTCGTCGTCCGGATCAGCAGCTTCGGACAGGACGGGCCGTACTCGCGACGACCCGGCCTCGACCGCGTCGGGATCGGCTACGGCGGCCTCCTCCACCTGACCGGCTACCCGGACCGCCCGCCGGTCCGCGTCGGGGTCACGATCTCCGACTACCTGACCGGCGTGTTCGCCGCCCACGCCGCCACCGCGGCGCTGTACGCGCGCGACACACGCCGCGACGGCCAGGGAGCCGTGATCGACGCCGCGCTGTACGGCGCCGCGCTCCGCGTGCTGGAGTGGACGGTCGCCGCCTACGACGCGCTCGGCGTCGTCCGGAACCGGGAGGGCAACCGCCTGGCCAACTCGGCGCCGCTGGACAACTACCCCACCGCCGACGGCAAGTACGTGTGCATCGTGGCCGGCTCGGACGCCAACTTCGCCCGCCTCTGCAAGGCGATGGACCGGCCCGAGCTCGTCGACGACCCCCGGTACGCGCGGCTCGCCGACCGCGCCGCGCACGGCGACGAGATCAACGACCTGGTGGCGGCCTGGACCGCCGGCCTCGACGCCGCGACCGTCGAGGCCCGGTGCGTCGCCTGCGACGTCCCGGTGGCGACCGCCTACACCGCCGCCGACCTCTTCGCCGACCCGCACCTGCAGGCCCGCGGCGACCTCGTGACCGTCGACGACCCCGTCGTCGGCCCCGTGCGCCAGCAGGCACCGTTCCCGCGCCGGGTCGGCGAGGCGCTGGCGACGCCCGCGGGCGCGCCGCGGCTCGGCGAGCACACCCGGCCGGTCCTGCGCGACGTCCTCGGGCTCTCCGACGCCGAGCTCGACGCCCTCGAAGCGGGGGGCGTGGTGTGACCGGCCGTCGGGTCCCGGTCCGCGCCGGGCTCTTCGAGGAGGACGGGGGCGGGACGGTGACGCTGCTCGGCACGCGCTGCCGGGCGTGCGGAGCCACCACGTTCCCGCGGGCCGAGGTCTGCCCCTACTGCGCCTCGGACGACGTCGAGGCGGTGCGCCTCTCCCCGACCGGCGCCCTCTGGGGCTGGACCACGGTGACCACCGCGCCCCCGGGCTACGACGGCCCCGTCCCCTTCGGCTTCGGGGTGGTGGAGCTGCCTGAGGGCGTGCGGGTCATCACGCGCCTCGAGACCGTCGGGGCCGCCGACGTGCGCTTCGGGATGCCGATGCGCGCCGGGCTGGCGGCCCTCGCCGAGAACGAGGACGGCGACACCGTCGTCACGTACACGTTCGCGCCGGCATGACCGACGACGTCCGGATCGCCGGGGTCGGGATCCACCCGTTCGGGCGCTTCCCGGACCGCACCGTCACCGACCTCGGGGTGGCGGCGGTGCGGGCCGCCCTCGGCGAGGCCGGCGACCCGCGCTTCGACGCCGCCTTCTGCGGCACCGCGTACGCCGGCGTGGCCGCCGGGCACAAGGTCCTGAGCGCGATCGGCCGGACCGGGATGCCGATCGTCGACGTCGAGGCCGGGTGCGCGAGCGGCGCCGCCGCGCTCCTGCTCGCCGCCGGCGGCATCCGTGCCGGCCAGTACGACACCGTGCTGGTCTACGGGATCGAGAAGATGCCGAAGGGCATCATCCGCTCGTCGTTCTTCGAGCCGTGGCGGGAGGCCGCGGGCCTCGCCGCCACCCCGGCCTACTTCGCGCTGCGGGCCCAGCGGCTCCAGCGCGAGGCCGGGGTGACGAAGGACCAGCTGGCCCGAGTGGTGGTGAAGAACCGGCGTCACGGCGTGCACAACCCCGACGCCATGTTCCGCGCCGAGACCACCGTCGAGGAGGTGCTCGGCTCCCGGGTCGTGTGCGAGCCGCTCCATCTCTTCATGCTCTGCTCGCCGAACGAGGGCGCGGCGGCGGTCGTCCTCCGCCGCGGCGACGGCGCCGCGAGCGGGGTCCGGCTGGCCGCGGTGGCACTGCGGTCGCACCGGCCCGGGTCGGTCCTCGGGGAGGCCACGCCGCTGAGCGGCGTCGACGACGCCGCCATCCCGCCGCCGACCACCCTGGCCGCCCGCGACGCGTACGAGGCCGCCGGCGCGTCGCCGGCCGACCTCGACGTGGTCGAATGCCAGGACACCGACGCCGCCCGCGAGCTGCTCTCCTACGAGGAGCTCGGCCTCTGCGGGCGCGGAGAGCAAGGCGGCCTCGTCGACGCCGGGGCGACCGCCCTCGGCGGGCGGCTGCCGGTGAACCCGAGCGGCGGCCTGCTCTCGAAGGGCGAGCCGCTCGGCGCCTCGGCGCTCGGCCAGGTCGTCGAGCTGACGCGGCAGCTGCGCGGCTGCGCCGGGCCGCGGCAGGTCGAGGGGGCCCGCGTCGCGCTCGCGCACACCGTCGGCCGAGGGGCGAACGCCTCGGTGACGATCCTGACCCGCTAGCCGCCGACCCGGGCGTTGTACGCGGCGATGGCCGAGTTGGCGTTCTGGAGCGCCTGCGACAGAGCCCCGCTCGGCTTGGCGCCGCTCGAGAACATCGCCTCTTCCGCGTTGCGCACCGCGTTCCGCACCCCGAGGTAGTCGCCGATGACGGCGCCGGCGGTGGCGACGTTGTTGACGCCGCCGACCAGCTGGTCGTAGGCCACCTTGTAGCCCGGGATCCGGGCCCACAGCTGCTGGATCGCCGGCAGGGTCACCGACGACTTCCGGATCGGGACGTAGCCGCTCGCGGCCCCGAACGTCGCCTGGGTCTCCGGCGAGGCGAGGAACTTCAGGTACTGCCACGCCGCGGCCTGCTTCTCGGGGGCCGACCGGGCCGAGATGAACAGCGCCGCCCCGCCGACGAGCACCCCGCCCTTCCCGACCGGTCCCGGCATCGGGCCCACCCCGAGCTCGACGTTCGGGTACTGGCCGCTGTTCAGCACCTGCGTGATCGTCCCGAGCGTGGCCGAGGTGTCGACGGTCATCGCCTGGTTCCCGTTGCCGATCCCGAGCAGGTTGTCGAAGACGCTGGTCCCCTGGTCGATGTTCGGCACGGCCAGGCCCCGGCTCACCATCTGGGACATCCACGTGAACACCTGCAGGCCGGCGGCGTTCTTGAACAGCGCCTTCGTCGCCCGGCCCTGGCGGCCGTTCCCGCTGTTCACGTACGGGTCGCCCGCCTTCGCCATCCACTGCTCGAGGAACCAGGGATCGGTCTTCAGGCCGTACCCCGCCTTCGTCACCGCGCCCGAGGCCTTCAGCTTCTCGGCGTCGGCCATGACCTGGTCGAGGGTCTGGGGCGGCGAGTTCGGGTCCAGCCCCGCCTTCGTGAACGCCTTCTTGTTGTAGAGGAAGACGGGGTTCGAGACGTCGAAGGGCATCGGGTACAGCACGCCCTTCACCGTCCAGTACTGCAGCACGCGGTCCAGGAAGTCGCCGAGCTGGCCCGAGTAGCCGTCGGCCTTCACGCACGACGCCGCCGGGAGGATGGCGCGGGTGTCGATCATCTGCTGGAGGCCGGTGTCCTGGATCTGGACCAGGTCGGGGAGGTCGCCGGTGGAGAGCCCGGCCACGAACTTGTTCTGGTCCTCCTCGTAGGTGGTCTGGTTGACGAGCGTCACGTGGATGTCCGGGTGGGCGGCGTTGAACTGGCTCGTGAGCTGCTGCAGCGCCTGCTCGTTGGCCTGGGTCAGGCCGTGCCAGAGCGTGATCTGGACCGGCTTCTTGGCCTTCGCCAGCGCGCCGAGCGGGCACGGGGGCAGCTTCGCGGCCGCCGCCGTGGACGCGGTCGCCGACCCGGCCGAGAGCGCGCCGACCGCCAGGGCGGCCGCGACGATGACCGTGGCCGCGGATCGGGTCCGTCGTCGCATCAGGGCTCCTCGGTCGGTCGGGTCAGCGCGCCGTCATCCTGTCAGCCCTTCACCGCCCCGGCGGTGAGCCCCCGGACCAGCTGCCTCTGGAACACGAGCAGGAGGACCACGAGGGGCAGGAACGCGATCACGACCCCCGCGAACGTGATGTTCACGTTCTGGATGCTGGTCGCCCGCAGCTGACGGAGGCCGATCTGGACCGTGCGGAGGTGCTCGTCCTTCGTGACCAGCAGCGGCCAGAGGTACTGGTTCCAGGCGGTGAGGAACGAGAACACGGTGAGCGCGGCGATCGCCGGTCGGGCCAGCGGCACCGCCACCCGCCACAGGAACCGCCAGTGCCCGTACCCGTCGAGCTTGGCGGCGTCGTCGAGGTCCCGGGGCAGGCCGAGGAAGGCCTGGCGCAGCAGGAACACGCCGAGCCCCCAGGCCAGGAACGGCGCCGCCAGGCCGACGTAGGTGTTGTAGAGGTGCAGGTCCACGGCGGTGGTGAGGTTCTGCACCACGGTCACCTCGAACGGCACCATCAGCGACGCCAGCACGACGACGAACAGGGTGCGCTTGAGCGGGAAGTGAAGGAACGCGAAGGCGTAGGCGGCCAGGATCGACGTGAGGACCTGGCCGGTGACGATGAGCGCGCTCACGACGGCGCTGTTGAACAGGTAGTGGCCGAAGTGGCCCTGGTCCCACGCCGCCCGGTACGAGCTCCAGAGCGGATGGGTCGGGAAGAGGGAGGGCGGGCGAGCCGCGATCCGATCCGGCCGCAGCAGCGAGTTCACGATCGTGATGTAGATCGGGAAGAGCACGACGACGGCCAGGATCGTCAGCAGCAGGTAGCGCCCCGCGACGCGGAGCCGGCGCCGCGGCCCGGGCGGGCCGGTCGCGACCGGCGGCGCGGCGACGTCGGTCGGCGGCATGCGGGTGGTGTCGGCGGTCATCGGGCGTAGTGGACCCGGCGCTCGAGGAACCGCAGCTGGAGCAGCGTGAGCACGAGGGTGATCAGGAACAGGGCGATCGAGAGGACCGCGGCCGAGCCGGGGTTCTGGTGCTGGCGGAGCTCGGTGACGATGAAGTACGTGAGGACGTTCGTCTTGTCCTGCGGTCCGCCCTGGGTGAGCAGGTCGATCTGCCCGAAGCTCTGGAAGGCGAAGATCGACCCCACGACCACGGCGAAGAAGATGGTGGGCGACAGCAGCGGCACCGTGACGCGCCAGAACCGGGTCCACGGCCCGGCGCCGTCGACCTCGGCCGCCTCGAGCAGGTCGTCCGGGACGGCTTGGAGCCCGGCCGACATGAGGATGAAGCTGAGCCCGAGCGTCTGCCAGACCGTCGTGAGCGCGACCGCGGGGAGGGCCCAGGTCGGGCTCTCGAGGAACGGCGGCGTCGGGTTGAGGCCGAGCCAGGGCAGCAGCCCGACCTGGGGGTTCAGGAGGGTCCCGAAGATCACCGAGGCCACCGCCACCGACGTCGCCACCGTCGAGGAGAAGATCGTCCGGTAGACGGCGATGCCCCGCAGCCGCTGGTGGGCGAGCACGGCCAGCGCCAGCCCGGCGAGGATGCCGGCGGGAACGGTCAGGAGGGCGAACAGGACCGTCGTCCAGAGGCTGTGTCGGAACGCCGACGAGGTCAGGATGTCGGTGACCTGTTTGAACCCCACGTAGTGGCTCGGCAGGCCGGGGAAGGGCGGGTTCCGGTACAGCGCGAGCTGGAAGTTCTTGGCGAAGGGGAAGAAGACGAACATCGAGAAGATCGCGAGGGCCGGGAAGAGCAGCAGGTAGGCGAGCCCGGCCTCGCGTCGTCGGCGCCGGCGCTGGGAGCCGACCGGCGTCGCGGGCGCGGTCGCCGCGCTCATGCGCCGACGCGCTGCTCGGTGACGGGGTCGAAGAGGTGCAGCGCGTCGGGGTCGGCCCCGAGCGTGACGACCTCGCCCTCGCGCGGGGCCGCGCCCCGCGCCGGCTGGCGGGTGATGAGGAGCTGGCCGTCGTCGAGGCGGGCCACGAGGTGGCGCTCGTAGCCGAGGGACTCGACGAGCGTCACCTTGGCCGTGAACGACCCCGCGGGGTCGACGCGCAGGGCCTCGGGTCGGACGCCGAGCACGGCGTCTCCGCGCCGGGCGACCGCGAGCGCGTCGGGGAGGACGACGTGCACGCCGGGCGCCTCGAAGGCCACCGCGGCCTCGTCGCCGGTCACGAGCCCCCGCACGGTGTTCATCGGTGGCGTGCCGATGAACCCGGCCACGAAGAGGTTCGCCGGCCGGTCGTAGACCTGCTGGGGCCGGTCGAGCTGCTGGAGCACCCCGTGGTCGAGGACCGCGATCCGGTCACCCATCGTCATGGCCTCCACCTGGTCGTGGGTGACGTAGACGACGGTGGCCTGGAAGCGGCGGTGGAGGTCGATCAGCTCGGCCCGGGTCTGGACCCGGAGCTTGGCGTCGAGGTTCGAGAGCGGCTCGTCCATGAGGAAGGCCTGCGGCCGCCGCACGATCGCCCGCGCCAGTGCCACCCGCTGGCGCTGCCCGCCGCTCAGCTGCCCCGGCTTGCGGGCGAGCAGGTCGGCGAGGCCGACGATTCGTGCCGCCTCGGCGACGAGCACGTCGCGCTGGTCCTTCGGGACGTGCCGGGCTCGCAACGGGAACTCGATGTTGCGGCCGACGGTCATGTGCGGGTAGAGGGCGTACGACTGGAAGACCATGGCCACGTCGCGGTCCTTCGCCTCGACGTCGTTCACCACGCGGTCCCCGATCCGCACCGTCCCCGCGTCGGGCTGCTCGAGCCCCGCGATGACGCGCAAGGCCGTCGACTTGCCGCAGCCGGAGGGCCCGAGGAGGACGAGGAACTCCTGGTCGCGAGCCTCGAGGGTCAGGTCCTGCACCGCGACGACGTCGTCGAAGCGCTTCGTCACCCCCTCGAGCACCACTCGGCTCACACGCCCGACCCCTCGCGTCCGCTGACCGCTGCGCAGCCTACGAGTCCGCCCGACGCGCGCGTCGGCCCGTGCCGAGCCGCGCGTCCGGCGCGGGCGGAGCGGGCGCGGCGTCGCGCCTACCGGCTGCGCAGGAACCAGCCGCGCGGGTCCCACGACCGCAGGGCGTCGAGCTCCGCTCGGGTCGGCGGGTCCAGCTCGGCGACGGTGGCGGCCACCTCGAGGTCCCAGCCGCACGCGGCGCGCGCGGCCGCGACCCGCTCGGCGCGCGAGCCCGGCCCCGCCGGCACGGCCGTCAGGACGAGCTCGTCGTCGCGGCGCTCGAGCGTCCCGAGGTCGGTGACGAGGGCCTGGACCGCCCGGCCCGGCGATGTCACGTAGGGGCACTCGGGCGGCGTCCGCGCCGGGCTGAGGAGGGCGACCACGACCGCCTCGGCGCAGACCGACGCCACGTCGTTCCCGCCGCCGGAGCCGACGAGGAAGCGACCGTCGCCGAGCCGGGTCGAGTTGATGTTGCCGTGCCGGTCCACCTCGGCGCCGCCCAGGCAGGCCACCGTCGTGGTGCCCGGCCCGCCCACGAGGGTGCCGAGCACGATCGAGGCGTCGCCGAGCATCGTCGAGCGCCAGAAGTTGCGGTGGTTCAGCACGAAGGGGTCGGCCGGCGCCGGGTCGTAGCCCCAGAGCCCGATCTCGGCCGTCAGCTGCACCGCGCTGCCGGCCGCCCGCGCCTGCGCCACGCCGAGCCAGGCCGACAGGTTGGCGACCCCGGCGCCGGCGAGCACGGCGTCGGCGTCGAGGGCGAGCACGCGCGCCGCCAGGTGCCGAGCGCCCCACGCCGCCGCGAGCTCCCAGCGGTTCGGAGGCGCGTCGAGGTCGGGGGCGTGCGCGGCCGCGTCGGCGCGCCACGAATCGGGCGCGGCCCGCTCCCGGAGCGCGGCGACGCGGTCGACACCGAGCCGCTCGAGGTAGGCAGGCTGGTCGTCGACGTCGAGGACCCAGTGACGGATCCACGCGTCGTAGTCCTCGCGGCGCGTCGCGGCCCGGGCCTCGACCCAGAAGTCGTAGTCCTCGCCGTAGCCCGGGACCGGGAGGCCGGCGGCGAAGCAGCCGCCGGGGTGCGCGCCGAGCTCGGCCTCGCACACGGCGAGCACCCGGTGGGCCGGCACCCGCACCAGGTGCGCCCACGGCCGGAGGTCGTCGACAACCCGCTCCACGGTGACGATGGCGCCGCGCCGCGCCGCCAGCGCGCCGAAGACCCCCTCCAGCAGCGGCGGGTGGATCGCCACGTTGCCGTCACGGTCGGCGACCGGGGCGTGGAGCAGGGCCACGTCGGGGACGAGCGGGGCGACGAGCCCGACCTCGCCGAACGGGGTGTCGACCCTCGCGTACGCGTCGTTGGAAGCCATCGAGGAGCCGGCGAGGGAGCGGGTGGCCACCGCAGGGAGCCCGCCGGCGGCGGCCTCGAGGCGTTGCGCGAAGGTCAGGAACGACCAGTGCTCCACGTCGACGGCGCCCCGCTCGTACGCGTCGGCGAAATGCGGGTTCGGCGTGAAGTTCGGGAAGGTGTCACCGGAGTAGCCGGTGACGACGCGGCGCACCAAGCCGCCGCGGAAGAACAAGGCACCCAGGCTCGACAGGCTGAGCATGTGGAGCGTGAAGCCGGGATCGCGACCCCACCACTGGCGGACGACCTCGCGCGCCGCGGCCGTCCAACGGGTGTGGCCGACGACGACGTGGAGGGCGTCGCCGGCGCGGACGTGCTCGGCGACGGCGTCGGCCAGCGACCGGCGGCGGTCGGGCACCCGCCCTAGGCCGGCTCGAGCACGAGGTCGGCGAGGCGGCGGCGCTGCCAGCCCTGGTAGCCGAGCATGGCGTCGTTCTGCTTCGCGCGCTTGTAGTACCAGTGCGCGTCGCAGTCCCACGTGAAGCCGACTCCGCCGTGGATCTGGATGTCCTCACCGGTGACGAACACGGCCGCCTCGGCCGCGTACCCCTTCGCCATCGCCGCCGCCGGCTGGCGATCGGGATGGTCGACGTCCGACGTCCACGCGGCGTAGTGGGTGCCGACCCGAGCCAGCTCGAGGCGGTGGAGCATGTCGACCGCCTTGTGCCGGATGGCCTGGAACGACGCGATCGGCCGGTCGAACTGCACCCGCACCTTCGCGTACTCGACGCCGAGGTCGAGCGCGGCCTCGGAGGCGCCGACGAGCTCGGCGGCGAGCATCACCCCGGCGTCGTCGACGACCCGGCGCCACGTCGCCGTGTGATCGCCGGGAGCCCCGACGCGCTCGGCCGGCTGCTCCTCGAGGACGAGCCGACCGGCCTTGCGGGTCGGGTCGAGGGTCGGGACCGGCTCGGCGTCCGGTGACTGCACGAGGAACGAGCCGAGCCCCTCCTCGGTGCGAGCCACGACGATCACCCAGTCGGCGGTGTGCCCGTCGAGCACGAGCGGCTTCCGACCGGTCAGCACCCAGGTGCCGCCGCGCCGGCGGGCCCGGGTCCGGACCCGCTCGACGGGACCGTCGTGACCCTGCTCCTCGAGCGCGACCGTGCCGCGCAGCGCGCCCGACCCCAGGCCCCGGAGGAGGTCGTCCGCACCCAGGCGTCGGGCCGCGAGCGTGGCGAGCACCGCCGACGAGAAGAACGGCCCCGGGAGCGGCAGCCGGCCCATCTCCTCCATGACGACGGTCATGTCGACGAGCCCGAGGCCGAGGCCGCCGTGGGCCTCGGGGACGAGGAGGCCGGGCCAGCCCAGGTCGGCGATCTTCCCCCAGAGCTCGTCGGTGAAGCCCCGCGAGTCCTCGGCCATCGCCCGGACGTACGACGACGGCGCGTCGTGACCGAGGAACGACCGCACTGCGTCCCGCAGCGCCTCCTGCTCGTCGCTGAAGGTGAAGTCCACCGGACTCGTCCCAATCGCCGCGGCGGGCGCCGTCGCCGCGCCTCGGATGCGGCCGCCCACGGCTCCGGCACGACCGGACCCGGACGTTAGTCTCCGCAGCGCGCGCGCCGCTATCGTGCTGCCATTCACGAGGTGCGGGATTCGTTGGCACGTGTCGCGGGGCCGGTTCGGGTTGCCACCCCCTCCGGCGGTCGCGCCTCTAGGGTGAGCGACGTGGTCGCGCCGACGCCGATGAACGGCCGGCCGAGCCCGCCAAGCCCGCCGCGACCGCAAGCCCGGGCCCTCCCGCCGTCGCCGCGGCGCCCGCGCCCCGCGCCCCGCGCCCCGCGGCGACGCCACCGGGGACGGCTCCTGCTGATCCTCCTCCTCGCCCTGGCGACGGTCGGAGCCGCCGGCTACCTCGTCACGAACCGGAGCTCCGGCACGACCGCGACGTCGCACGACTTCGTGCACACCGCGGAGCGGGTCGCGACGACGGCGAGGTCGTTGCCGGCCGCGGCGCAGGACGTGCAGCGGTTCACCGAGCTGCACGCGTTCGACGTGAAGACCCGCGTGATCATCGACGGCATGACGCTCGACGTGAACCGGCTCCGTCAGCTCGCGGCGGGCGTGTCGGGATCGGCGAGGCTCATCGCGGACCAGGCCGCGACCGCGGGCGACGAGGCCATCGCCGCGGCCCGGCGGTACCACGACGCGGTCGCATTCACGTACCGGCTGTCGAACGCCGAGGCCGCCCGGCAGGACCTCGACGCCGCCGCCGCCACGCTCGACCAGCAGGCCAAGGCGTGGGCGCGTCGGTGACGGCCCCGCCCCCCGCGCCGCGGCGCACAGACCGGTGAGGTAGCCGTGGACTTCTCCCACACCCCCGAGGACGAGGCGTTCCGCGACGAGCTGCGGGCCTGGCTCGACGTCCAGCTGCCGAAGTTCCTGGCCGACTGGGGCGGCGACGAGGACCCCGGCGGCGGCCGGACCGGGGGCGGGGTCGCCCGCACCCAGGAGCGACGCAAGGACTGGCAGCGGCGGCTGAACGAGGGGCGGTGGGCGGCGATCAACTGGCCGCGGGACTGGGGCGGCCGCGAGGCGACCCCGGTGCAGAACGTCATCTACTCCGAGGAGATGGCCCGGGTCCGGGCCCCCGGCATCTACAACGCCAACGGCATCTGGCAGATCGGCCCGATGATCATCCAGTGGGGCACCGACGACCAGCGCCAGCGGTGGCTCCCCGGCATCCTGAGCGCCGACGTTCACTGGTGCCAGGGGTTCAGCGAGCCGCAGGCCGGCTCGGACCTCGCGAACCTGCGCACCACGGCCGTGCGCGACGGCGACGAGTACGTCGTGAACGGTCAGAAGATCTGGATCTCGACCGCGCACCTCGCCAAGTGGGGCCTGTTCCTGTTTCGCACCGACCCGCAGGCGATCGAGCGCGGCGCCAAGCACGAGGGGATCACCGCGTTCATCGTCGACATGGAGACGCCGGGCATCGAGTGCCGCCCGATCCGCGACATCGTCGGCGACGAGATGTTCAACGAGGTGTGGTTCACGGAGGTGCGGATCCCGGCTGACTGCCGGCTCGGCGACGAGGGCGCGGGCTGGCAGGTCGCCATGGGCACACTCGGACGGGAACGGGTCGGGACCGCCGGTCTCGCCATCACCATGGCCGCCGACCTGCGGGCGATGATCTCGGCGGCGCGAGCCGTGAACCCCGAGGCCCTCGCCGACCCCGAGATCCGCGAGCGGATCGCCCGCGCCCACACCGACATCGAGTTCACGAAGCTCCTGAACTACCGGGCGCTCACGAAGATCATCAAGGGTCAGAAGAACTGGCCCGAGGTTCCGCTGGCGAAGCTGCAGTGGAGCCACCTCGCCCAGACCCTGGCCGAGCTCGCCGTCGACCTGCTGGGCCCGAACGGGCTGCTGGCCCGCGGCGGCCCCGACGCGGTGGACGGCGGCACGTGGACGCGCTTGTACAGCTTCCAGCGGTACACGTCGATCGGCGCTGGCGCGACCGAGGTGCAGAAGAACATCATCGCCGACCGGGCGTTGCTGCCGCGCAAGTGACCGGCTGGGGCGCCGCTCCCACCGGCGCGGTCCCCGGCTCCGCCGGGTCGGCCCGAACCTGAGCCGTCGATGCGGTTCGGCATCGTGACGCCGGTCCTGACCCGGCTGCCCCGCGCGCACGCCCGCTGGGAGGCCGAGGCGGGCATCGACGAGGTGACGCGGATCGTCGTCGGCGCCGAGCAGCTCGGCTACGAGTTCGCGACCTGCAGCGAGCACGTCGCCGTCCCGAAGGACGTGGCACCGGTGCGCGGGGCCACGTACTGGGATCCCTTGGCCACCTTCGGATACCTGGCCGCCCACACCGACAGGATCCGGCTGGCCACGTTCGTACTCGTCCTCGGCTACCACCACCCGCTGGCCATCGCCAAGCGCTACGGCACCCTCGACCGGCTCTGTCGCGGCCGTCTGGTCCTCGGCGTCGGCGTGGGATCCCTCGCCGAGGAGTTCGCCCTCCTCGACGCGCCGTTCGCCGACCGCGGCCGCCGTGGCGACGACGCCATCCGAGCGCTGCGAGCCGCCTTCGGCGTGCCCGAGCCTCGGTACGCCGGCTCGCACTACACCTTCGCCGACTTCGTGGTCGATCCCTGCGGGGTCCAGCCCCGCGTCCCGATCTGGGTCGGTGGCCGCACGGCGCGCTCGTTGCGCCGCGCGGTCGAGCTCGGCGACGCGTGGGCGCCGTTCGCGCTCGAGCCCGACGCGGTGGCGGGCCTGCTCCAGGCGGCGGCCGCGACGCCGGCCTGGCGCGAGCGCGACGAGGCGCTCGACGTCGTGTTGCAGCCGACGCGCCCCCTCGACCCCCTCGACGACCCGGGGCCGACCGCCGACGCCGTGGAGGCTCACCGGCGGGCCGGCGCCACGAGCCTGGCGGTTCGAGTGCGCCACCGGTCCCCTGCCCACTACCTCGAGCAGCTCGAGGCGCTGCTGCCGCTGGCCTGAGCGTCAGGCCGCGAGCACGGCCCGGGTATGGCGGGCGATGACGAGGTCCTCGTCGGTCTCGACGACCCGCACCGTCACCGGCGCCCCGGGCGGGCTGACGATCGGGGCGTGGGCGGCGTTGCGCCCCGCGTCCACGCCCACGCCCAGGGGCTCGAGCCCGGCGCACGCCTCGGCGCGCACGGAGGCGGCGTGGGCCCCGATCCCGCCGGTGAACACGACCGCGTCGAGGCCGTCGAGGAGCGCGGCGTAAGCGCCGATCTGCATGCGCACCCGGGTGGTGAAGACCTCCACCGCGAGCGCGGCGCGATCGTCGCCGGCGCCACGACGGTCGAGCAGCGTCCGCATGTCGCCGCTCGTCCCCGAGAGCGCGAGGAGGCCGGCCTCCTGGTCGACGAGCCGCTCGAGGCGATCGGCGTCGTACCCGAGCTCGCGGGCGAGGTAGACGAGGACACCCGGATCGAGGTCGCCGCTGCGGCTGCTCATCACGACGCCGCCGGTGGGCGTGAACCCCATGGTGGTGTGCACGGACCGCCCGTCGCGCACGGCGGCGAGGCTGGCGCCGCTGCCGAGGTGCGCGAGCACCGCCCGCCCAAGCGTGTCGGCACCGACGGCACCGACCACGTACTCGTAGGAGAGGCCGTGGAACCCGTAGCGGCGAACGCCCGCGTCGACGAGCGCCGACGGCACCGGGAGACGCCAGGCCGACTCGGGCATCGTCCGGTGGAACGCGGTGTCGAAGCACGCCACCTGGGGCAGCCCCGGATGGCGACGGATGAGCGCCTCCATGACGTCCAGCGTCGCGGGCAGGTGCAAGGGTGCGAACGGCACCGCCGCGCGGAGGTCGCTGAGCAGCCGGTCGTCGACGCGCGCCGGCTGGTCGCGGTGCGGCCCGCCGTGGACGACCCGGTAGCCGATCGCGGTCACGTCGCGCTGCGCCGGTCCCAGCGCGTCCAGCGCCGCCCCCAGCGCGGCGACGCCGCTCCCGTCGACGCTCGACGCCCCGAGTCGCTCTTCGGCGTCGCCGACGCGGTAGACGGCGCACTTCATCGTGGACGATCCGCCGTTGACGCACAGGACGACCTGGGGGGCCGGGTCGGTCACGAACCCGGCCAGCGCCAGTCGCGCACCTCCGGCAGGTCGACGAGGTGCTCGCGGATGTACCGCGGATGGCGCTTCAGCTGGGCGTTGCAGTACTCGATGACGTCCTCGGCGCTGTCCGGGACCCGGCGGGCCCGACGGAGGGCCTCGATGCACAGGTGGTAGCGGCTCATCCCGTTGCGCACGACCATGTCGAAGGGCGTCGTCGTCGTGCCCTCTTCGCGGTAGCCGCGCACGTGGAACCGATCCGGGCGGGGACGCCCGTGCACCGCGTCGTGCACCGCGCTCGGATAGCCGTGGAACGCGAAGACCACGTCGCGACCGGCGGTGAAGAGCTCGATGAACCGGTCCTCGCCCATCCCGTGCGGGTGCAGCTCGGGCGAGAAGAGCGCCATCAGGTCGACGACGTTCACCACGCGGAGGGCGAGCTCGGGCACGCGCTCGTGGAGGAGTGCGGCCGCCGCCAGCAGCTCCATGGTGGGGATGTCGCCGGCGGAGGCGAGGACCACGTCCGGGTCCTCGCAACCAGGAGTGCCGGCCCAGTCCCAGATCGACGCGCCCCGCAGGCAGTGCTCGCGAGCCTCCTCCATGCCGAGCCACTGGGGCTGGGGCTGCTTGTCGATCACGATCAGGTTCACCTGGTCGCGGCTACGCAGGCAATGGTCGGCGACCGAGAGGAGGCAGTTGGCGTCCGGGGGGAAGTAGATGCGGGCCACGTTGCCGCGCTTGGTGATGACGATGTCGATCAGGCCCGGGCCCTGATGGCTGAACCCGTTGTGGTCGTTGCGCCACGCCGTCGAGGTCAGCAGCACGTTCAGCGATGCCACCGGCTCGCGCCACGGGAGATCCGCGGCCACCTCGAGCCATTTGGCGTGCTGCACCGTCATCGAGGCCGACACCATCGCGAACGCCTCGTACGTCGCGAACACGCCGTGGCGACCCGTGAGCAGGTAGCCCTCGAGCCAGCCTTGACAGCTGTGCTCGCTCAGGACCTCCATCACCCGGCCGTCGTTGCTCACGTGGTCGTCGATCGGGATCGTGGGCTCGAGCAGGCAGCGGTTCTCGACCTCGAACACGGCCCCGAGCCGGTTCGAGTTGGTCTCGTCGGGACAGAAGAGTCGGAAGTTCGCCGCGGGCTGGTTCTTCACGAACACGTCGCGGAGCAGCTCGCCGAAGCGGGCCGTCGATTCGTGGAGCTCGGCGCCGTGGCGGGGGACGGGGATGGCGTAGCTGCTGGCCGCGGGCAGCTCGAGCGGGGTGAGCACGCGACCGCCGTTGGCGTGCGGGCTGGCGCCCATGCGGCGGTCGCCGGTCGGTGCCAGCTGGGCCAGTTCCGGCCGGAGGCGCCCGTCGGCGTCGAAGAGCTCGTCGGCGCGGTAGGAGCGGAGCCACTCCTCGAGCAGCCGGAGGTGCTCGGGGTTCTCCCGCGGGGTGGGGATCGGGACCTGGTGGGCCCGGAAGGTGCCTTCGACCGGCTCGCCGTCGACGGTCTTGGGCCCGGTCCAGCCCTTGGGGGTGCGCAGCACCACCGCCGGCCACCGGGGACGGGCGCCGACTCCGAGCCGGCGGGCGTCGCCCTGGATCTCGGCGATGGCGTCGAAGCACCGGTCGAGGGTGCCGGCGAGCGCCTCGTGCACCCGGGGCGGGTCGTCGCCGACGACGAAGTGGACGTCGTACCCGTACCCGGCCAGCACCGACGCGACGGCGTCGTCCGAGGAGCGGCCGAACACGGTCGGGCCCGAGATCTTGTACCCGTTCAGGTGCAGGATGGGCAGCACCGCGCCGTCGCGGGCCGGGTTCAGGAAGTCGATGCCCTGCCACGAGCCCGACAGAGGGCCGGTCTCGGCCTCGCCGTCGCCGATGACGCAGGCGACGACCAGGTCGGGGTTGTCGAAGGCGGCGCCGCAGGCGTGTACCAGGGAGTATCCGAGCTCGCCGCCCTCGTGGATCGACCCGGGGGTCGGCACGCTCACGTGGCTCGGCACGCCGTACGGCGTCGAGAACTGCCGGAACAGCCGGGCCATGCCCTCCCGGGTCATCGTGACGTCGGGGTACACCTCGGTGTAGGTGCCCTCGAGGTACACGTTGGCCAGGACCGCGGGGCCGCCGTGCCCCGGACCGGCGATGTAGAGGACGTCGTTGTCACGCTCGCGGATGACGCGGTTCAGGTGCGCGTAGAGGAGGTTGAGACCGGGCGAGGTCCCCCAGTGTCCGAGCAGCCGGGGCTTGATGTGCTCGGGCCGCAGCGGCTCCTGCAGGAGGGGGTTCTCGATCAGGTAGATCTGGCCGACGGTGAGGTAGTTGGCGGCGCGCCAGTAGGCGTCGAGCGCGGCGAGGTCGACGTCGCGAGGCACCGGGCGGATGGTACCCACGGGCCGCGTCGGGCTACCCGGCCCAGCGGAACGTGGCGTGGACCACGAGGGGCTCGCCGGGGGCCACGACCGTCGCGACGCCGAGGTTGACCGCGTCCGGCGGCCCGGACTGGGGCTCGACGCAGACGGCGTGCTCGGGCTCGGTGAACACCACGACCGTCGCGCAGTCGGTCTCGAGCGTGACCGTCAGCGTCCCGGGCCAGTGCAGCACCGCCGCCGGCGAGCCGAGCTGCGTGAAGCAGTCGTCCCACGGCGGGGGCGAGACGCGGACGAGCTCGCCGGTCGGGATGCCCTCGTCGTCGCGGGCGAACATGGCGTCGGCGTGCAGCTCGACCTCGAGCGGCGCCGCCGCCCCCGGGGGTGACCGGTACCACCACGGGTGCCAGCCGCACGTGGCGGGCATCGGGCGGTCGGCCGCGTGGACCTCCAGGGTGAGCGTCAGGGCGTCTCGGGCCAGGGCCGCCCGCTGCACGACCCGGCCGCCGAACGGCCAGGGTGCGCCGAGCGGCACCGAGAGCACCGCCGTCGACGTGGACGCGTCGTCGACCCGCCACCGTCGGTCGCGCACGACGCCGTGGATGGCGTGCGGCGGATCGTTGCACGGCAGCTCGTAGTCGACGCCGTCGAACCGGAACCGGCCGTGGCGGATCCGACCGGCCCACGGGGCCATGGGGAACGCCCCGTAGTTGTGGTCGTCGAGGTCGGGGGGCACGAGCAGGTCGAGGCCCCCGGCCACGAGCCGCTCGACGCGTCCGCCGCGGGCCGGGTCGAGCACGACGGACGCCGAGCCGGCCCGCAGCTCGACCACGGGTCAGGCCAGACGCTCGATCACGGTGGCGTTGGCCTGACCGCCGCCCTCGCACATGGTCTGGAAGCCGTACCGGCCGTCGACCGTCTCGAGGTGGTGCAGCAGCGTCGTCATGATCCGGATCCCGCTGGCACCGAGCGGGTGGCCGATCGCGATGGCGCCGCCGCGGGGGTTGAGCCGAGCGGGGTCGGGTCGGAACTCCTTGGCCCACATCAGCGCGATGGAGGCGAACGCCTCGTTGCACTCCATGGCGTCGAAGTCCTCGATCCGCAGCCCGGAGCGCTCGAGGAGCCGGCGGGTCACCGGGTTCGGCGCCGACAGCACGAGCACGGGGTCGTCCGCGAGCACCGCGAAGTGCGCGATGCGGGCCCGGACCGGCAGGCCGAGCCGCTCGGCGGTCGACCGCTCGGCGATGAGCATCGCCGACGCGCCGTCGCTCATCGGCGAGGAGTTGCCGGCGGTGATGTCGGGGGCCGGCTGGTCGTCGGACACCCAGGCCGGCGGGAGCGCGGCGAGGGCGTCGAGCGAGGTGTCCGGGCGGATCCCCTCGTCCGCGGTCAGCACCGCGCCGGTCGGGGCGCCCTGCGCGTCGCGAATCGGCACCGGGACCAGCTCCTCGGCGAACCACCCGCTCGTGGTGTTCGCGTGCGCCCGTCGATGGCTCTCGAGCGCGAACTCGTCCATCTCGGCGCGGGTGATCCCGAACTTCTCGGCCAGGACCTGGGCGACCCAGAACTGGATCCCGAGCACGCCGTTGCACGCCTCGAGGAACGCCGGGCTGAAGGGCCCGGTCCCGCCCCGAGCGTTGCTGGACATGGGGCTGCGCGTCATCGATTCGACCCCGCAGGCGATCGCGAGGTCGTAGGCGCCGGCGATCACCCCCTGGGCGACGAAGTGGACCGCCTGCTGCGACGACCCGCATTGGCGGTCGACGCTGGTCGCCGGCACGTGCCACGGGAGGCCGGCGGCGACCCAGGCGTTCCGCGTCACGTTGCAGCCCTGCTCGCCGGCCTGGGTGACGCACCCGCCGACGACGTCGTCGACCCGGCCGGGGTCGACGTCGTGACGCTCGAGCAGCGTCCGAAGGGTCAACCCGAGCAGGTCGGTCGGATGCCAGCCCGCGAGCGCGCCCTTGCGCTTCCCGACCGGAGTGCGGACGGTGTCGACGATGACCGCTTCCCGTGTCGGCATGACCTGCTCGTTCCGTGAGACCGGCGGGGTGCAGCCTACGCTGCGCCGCCGTGCGGATCGCCGCCCTGCTGAAGCCGGTGCTGGCCCTCGCCGCCGCCCCGACCGACCGTGAGCGTTCGTGGCGCGAGCAGGACGGTGAGCTCGTCGCCGACCCGTACGGTCTGCGCGCGGTGGCGCAGGCGTGTGAGCTGGCGGCGGCGGTGGGAGACGGCACGGTCACGGTGCTGACGCTCGGACCGGCGCGCGCCGCGGACCTCGTGCGCGCCGCGATGGAGGCCGGCCACGCGACTGACGTGGTGTGCGACGGTGTCCTGCTCGCCGGTCCGGGGTTCGCCGGCTCGGACACGCTGGCGACGGCGCGGGCGCTGGCCGCCGCCGTGTCACGCCGCGACTACGACCTCGTCCTCGCCGGCCGCAGCGACGTCGACGCCGACGTCGGAGGGGTCGGTCCGCAGCTCGCCGAGCTGCTCGGGCTGCCCTTCGTGGGCGGGGCCCGCCACCTGAGCGTCCAGCGCGAGACGCTCCGCGTCCGCTGTGAACGAGACGACGGCTGGGCCCAGGTGGACGTGGAGGTGCCGGCGGTCGTGTCGTGCGCCGAGCGGCTCATCGACCCGAGCTGGACCGCGTCGGCGGCGGCGCCGCCGGGGCCGCTCGAGGTGCTGACCGCGGCCGAGCTCGGGTCGGGGCCGTGGGGGGCGGCGGCGAGCCCGACCCGGACCGGCGCGGTGCGGACCCGGGCGGTGGAGCGGGAGCGGCTCGTGCTCGACGGCGCCGGCGACGACGCGGCGCGTCGGGCCGTGGCCCGGCTCCGCGAGCGCGGCGCGCTCGACGCCCCCGCCGCCCTCGGCGCGCCGATCCCACCGGCGCAGGGCGAGCGCGGCGAGGCGGTGGCGGTGGCGGTCGAGCCGCACCGCTCCCACGTCGGCCGCGAGCTCCTCGGCGCTGCGGCGCGCCTGGCGTCGGCCGTCGACGGTCACGTCGTGGCGGTCAGCCCCGAGCCCCCCGACGCCGAGGCCTTGGCCTCGTGGGGCGCCGACGCGGTCGTGCACCTGCAGGGGTCGGACGTGGAGGAGGACGTCGCCGGCGGCCTGGCGGCCTGGTCGCGGGTCGCGACGCCGTGGGCGATCCTGGCGCCGAGCACGGCCTGGGGTCGTGAGGTGGCGGCGCGAGCCGCGGCGCAGCTCGGGGCCGGCCTGATCGGCGACGCCGTCGAGCTCGCCCTGGGCGAGGACGGCCGCCTGGCCGCCGGGGTCCCCGTGCTCGGCGGGCAGCTGCTCGTCACCGTGAGCGCGTCGTCGCCGGTCCAGCTCGTGGCGGTGCGGCCGGGCTCGCTGGCCCTGCCGAGGCCGCGGGCCGCCGGCCGACCCGAGATCCGCACGATGACGCTCGAGCGCCGGTCGCGGCTCCGGGTGCGCTCCCGCAGCCGCGACGACGACCTCGACCTCCTCGCGCGCGCCCCGATCGTCGTCGGCGTCGGGCTCGGCGTCGACCGCGCCGAGTACCCCGCGCTGGCGCCGCTCCTCGAGGGCCTCGGCGCCGAGCTGGCGGCCACGCGCCCGGTCACCGACCGGCGGTGGCTCCCCCACGCGCGCCAGGTCGGGCTGACCGGACGCGCGATCGCGCCCCGGCTCTACGTGACCGTCGGCGTGCGGGGCGCGTTCGAGCACATGGTCGGTGCCTGCGCCGCGGGGACGATCCTGGCCGTCCACCCGGACCGGGACACCCCGGTCTTCGACGCCGCCGACATCGGGATCGTGGGCGACTGGCACCGCGTCGTGCCCGCGCTCGCGGCGGCCCTCGCCGGCGCCGGTGTCACGACCGGCGGGTGAGCCTCAGCTCGGCTGCTCGGCGGGCGGGCGCCAGAAGACGGCGAGGAATCCCGCGGTGCCGCCCAGTCCCAGCAGGGCGGTGATGAGCAGCGCGGTGCCGTTCTCGAACGGGAACGAGAATCCGACCGCGTGGTCCAGTGACCAGTTCCCCGGGCCGAGGGTTCCGAGCGCGATCGCGACGACGGCGACCGTGACGACGTACTCCCAGCCCTCCCCCGGGTTGTTGATGAAGAAGCCGTTCTTGCGGTGGTTCGTGACCGCGGCGACGAGCAGCAACGAGCAGAGACCGCCGTAGGCCAGCGGGGTGAGGAAGCCGGCGACGAGCGCGACGCCGACGAGGAGCTCGGTGACGGTGACGTTCCAGGCGTGCAGCGGCCCCGGGAGCAGCCCGAGGCTCTCGAACCATCGGGCGATCCCCGGACCGGAACGCGTGGCGGCGAGATGGCGCCACCCGTGGGCGAAGATCATGATCCCGAGCCACACCCGGGCCAGCGCCAGCGCGAAGTCGGTCAGGCTCGGGTCCGTCATCGTCTCCCCCCGGTTCGTGTGAGGCGAGGCTATCCGGGGGGACCTAGGCTGACGGCGACGTCAGGCACGAGCGGGAGCATCGCATGCCGAATGCCGAGGATCTCATCCTGGTCAGCGTCGACGACCACGTGGTCGAGCCGCCGACGCTCTTCGACGCCCATCTGCCGGACAAGTGGAAGCCGTACGCGCCGCGCAGCGTCCACAAGGACGACGGCACCGACGTGTGGGTCTACCAGGACGCCGAGATCCCGAACATCGGCCTCAACGCCGTCGCCGGACGTCCGCCCGAGGAGTACAACATCGAGCCGACGTCGTACGAGATGATCCGCAGCGGCTGCTACGACATCCACGATCGGATCCGCGACATGAGCCGCAACGGGGTGCTCGGCTCGATGTGCTTCCCGAGCTTCGTGCAGTTCTGCGGCCAGCTCTTCTCGCGCTCGAAGGACCTCGACGTCGGGCTGCAGCTCCTGCGCGCCTACAACGACTGGCACATCGACGAGTGGTGCGGCACCTACCCGGGCCGGTTCATCCCGCTGTCGATCCCCCCGATCTGGGACCCGCAGCTCATGGCGGACGAGGTGCGGCGGGTGGCGAAGAAGGGCTGCCACGCCGTGACCTTCTCGGAGAACCCGTTCAAGCTCGGGTGGCCGCACATCTTCGGCGACCACTGGGACCCGTTCTTCGCCGCCTGCCAGGACGAGGGCACGATCATCTGCCTGCACATCGGGTCGTCGTCCACCACCCTCGAGATCGCGCCGGGGGCCCCGATCGACATCATGATCACGCTGACGCCCCTGAACACCATGCAGGCCGCCACCGACCTCCTCTGGTCGTCGGTGCTCCGCCGGTTCCCGAGCCTGCAGTTCGCGCTGTCCGAGGGCGGGACCGGCTGGATCCCCTACTGGCTCGAGCGCGTCGACTACGTCTACCAGCAGCACCGGTTCTGGACCCACCAGGACTTCGGCGACAAGCTGCCGAGCGAGGTCGCGCTCGAGCACTTCACCTTCTGCTTCATCAGCGACCGGTCCGGCGTCGAGGACCGTCACCGCATCGGGCTCGACAACATCACGTGGGAGTGCGACTACCCCCACTCCGACTCCACGTGGCCGCACTCGCCCGAGGCGATCGCCAAGCAGCTCGAAGGGGTGCCCGAGGACGAGATCGCGAAGATCACGCACGAGAACGCGATGCGCATCTTCCGCTTCGACCCCTTCGCGCACCGGGCGAAGGAGCAGGCGACCGTGGGCGCGCTGCGCCGCGAGGTCGGGGCCTGACGTCGCCACCGGGCCCGGCCCGGCCCGGGCCGGCTAGGGCTCGGGGCGCGTGACGTGGCGCAGGCCAGGGACGAGCCCGGCGCCGGCGAGGCACCGCAGCGCTCGCTCCTCGTCGAGGTCGAGGACCACAGCTGACCGGGGCTGGCGGCGCACCAGGAAGGTGACGACGCAGTCGTCACAGGCCTCGGTGCCCTGCATCACGCACTCGTCGCAGTCGATCCGCACGGCGTCAGCCTCGCGTCCCGGTGTGACAGCCCAGCCGGCGTCGGAGGCCGGCCGTCCAGGCCCGGCCGGGCGTGGTCGAAGCGCCAACCGCGGTCGCGGCGCGGCGCGGGTCCGAGGCGGCCCTGCGGTCCGGGTGACGGCGAGACGACGGTGGATCGGCGGCACCGGGCCGAACGGCGACGCATACACTCCCGCCCCGTGCAGGCCAGCTGCGAGGAGCTGCGGATCTCGACCGCGGGCGACGGCGAGGTCATCGACCTGACCGAGCGGGCGCAGCGCGTCGTCGAGGAGACGAACGTGCGCGACGGGCTGTGCACGGTGTTCGTCGCCCATTCCACCTGCGCCGTGACGACGATCGAGTGCGAGCCCGGCTGCAACGCCGACCTCAACGTCGTGCTCGAGGAGGTGGTGCCCCGCGGCCGGCGCTGGGAGCACAACGTCCGCAACGCCGACACGAACGGCCACGCCCACGTGCGCGCCGCGCTGCTCGGTCCGTCGGTCAGCGTCCCGGTCCGGGACGGTCGGCTGGCGGTCGGCACCTGGCAGCGCATCGTCTGCATCGACCTCGACGACCGCCCCCGGACCCGCACGATCCTCGTCCAGGTACTCGGCGCCTGACCCGCGGGTCGGTCAGCCCGTCGCGGCGGCGCCGGCCCCCGGCGGCGTCGATTCGATCGCGTCACCGGCGGCCCCGCACCAGCGGCACCGCACCTCGGCCACCCGCTCCTCGAGGATCGACTCGTCCTCGACCGTGAGGTCCCCGGCCAGGTTGTAGTGGTGGAAGGCCTGCGTGCGGCGTACCGCCACCACGTCGAAGCGGGTCACGTTCCCGCACGCCGTGCACCGGTAGCGCGCCGCCGGGCCCACCGTCGCACTGTAGCCGGGGTTGCTCTCGTCGTCGAACATATGTTCGGCTACGCTGCCGAGGGCATGCCGACGTCGCTCCCCGCCCCGGGCTCCGTGGCGGTCCAGCGCAGCCTCGACGAGCTCGGCGCCCCGCTCCACGAGGTGACGTTCGTGGTCCTCGACCTCGAGACGACGGGCGCCTCCCCGGCCACCTGCGCCATCACCGAGGTCGGGGCGGTGAAGTACCGGGGGGGCGAGTGCCTCGGCGAGCTCCACAGCCTCGTGAACCCGGGGGTGGCGGTCCCGCCGATGATCACGGTGCTCACCGGGATCACGGAGGCGATGGTCCTGCCGGCGCCGCCGATCGACGAGGTGCTCCCGGCGCTCCTCGAGTTCCTCGGTCCGGCTGACCGGACCGTCATCGGTGGTCACAACGTGCGGTTCGACGTCGCCTTCCTCGACGCCGCGCTCACCGCCCGCGGCTACGCGCGTCTCTCGCACCGGCGCGTCGACACCGCGGCGCTGGCTCGGCGGCTGATCCGCGACGAGGTCCCGAACCTGCGGCTGTCCACCCTGGCCCGTCACCTCCGCGTGCGGACCGACCCCATCCACCGGGCCCTCCCGGACGCCCGCGCCACCCTCGAGGTGCTCCACGCCCTGCTCGAGCGGGCCGCCGGCTTCGGGGTGCTCGGGCTCGACGACCTCCTCGAGCTGCCACGGCTGGCCCGCCACCCCTCGGCCGGGAAGCTCGCGCTCACCGCCCGCCTGCCGCGCGGTCCCGGCGTGTACCTGTTTCGGGACCGCGCCGGCCGGGTGCTCTACGTCGGGAAGGCCACGAACCTACGGACCCGGGTGCGCGCGTACTTCTCGACCGACGACCGGCGCAAGGTGCCGCAGCTGCTCCGCGAGACCCAGCGGATCGACCACGTCCGGTGCGCGCATCCGCTGGAGGCCGCGGTGCGCGAGCTTCGGCTCATCGGCGAGCTCCAGCCCCGCTTCAACCGCCGCGCCAAGGGGTGGCGCCAGTACGCGTACCTGCGCCTCACGATGAGCGAGCGGTTCCCACGGCTGGCCGTCGTGCGCGAGGCCGACCCCGCCGCCGGGCTCCACGTCGGGCCGCTGGCCTCGGCTCGCGCCGCCGACGAGCTGCGCGACGCGGTCGAGTCGGCGCTGCCGCTGCGCCGCTGCCGTCGCCGCCTGGGGCCGCGGGCCCAGCTCGGCGGGTCTCCGTGCGTCGCGGCCCAGCTCGGCGTCGCCGCCTGCCCCTGCTCAGGCCTGACGGCGGCGGCGGACTACGCGGCGATCGTGGCGGTCGCGGTGCGGGCGCTGACCCGGGACCCGGGCCTGCTGCTCGGCCCGCTCGAGCGGCGGATGACGGCGATGGCCGCCGCCGGCCGCTTCGAGGCGGCCGCCGCCGCGCGCGACCAGCTCCGGGCGGTCGTCGGCGCCCTCGAGCGGCAGCGTCTCGTCGACGGGCTGCGGCGTGCCGGGCGCCTCGTGCTCGACGGCCCCGAGGGTCGGTTCGAGGTCGTCGACGGTCGGCTGCAGCTGCCCGGGGAGGCGCCCGCGCTGCCGGTCGTCGAGGCCGACCCGCTCACCCGGCGGGACGAGGTCGACGAGATGCTCGAGATCGCCCGGTGGCTGCGCCGCCGGGCGACCACGCTGCGGCCGGCGGTCGTCGACGGGACGCTGGCGTCGCCCCTGCCGCCGCTCCCCCGTTACGAGCCCCGGGTCCGCGCCGCGCGGCGGTGACGGGGCGGGACGCGCGGCGGGGTCTCCACCGCGTCGACGCGGGCCTCGGCGGGAGGGGCGGCCGGCTGCCGGGGGGCGCCACGACGCCGGCGGCGGAGCATGAGCCACCGGCCGCCCTCGACGAAGACCTCGACGAGCACCGTCGTCGCCAGGGCCCAGAGCACGACGATGATCAGCAGGGGCACGAAGCGGCCCAACGTGTGCTTCACGAACACATCGAGCAGCTTCTGGCTGGTGAGGTAGCCGAGGATCGCCGCCGGCACGCCGACGATGGCCAGGCCGACCGGCACCGCGAGCACCCAGGCGCCGATCCGCACGCCGAGCGGCAGCGCGTCGCGGGGGATCCTCCCGGCCTCGCCGCGGCCGTCGCGCTCGGGAAGCGGGACGACCGGCGGCCGGTCACGGGCCGTCGCCACGGGCGCGGCCACCACCGGGCCCGGTGCCACGGGGGGCGGCGGCGAGGGTCGGGGCGGTGGCTCGACGACCGAGCCGGGGGTGGGCGCGCGCCGACGCCGGGGCGGCGGCGGGCTGCCCGAGGTCGAGGTCGCCGCGCCCGGCGCCGCGGTGCGCGCCGCGGGCGGGACCTTCAGGACCTGCCCGCACTGGTCGCACCGGAAGGTGTCGCCGTTGAGGCCGTCGAGGCGGGTCCTCGTCCCGCAGCTCGGGCACTCGAGCGCGCGCGACATCTCAGGCCGCTTCCGCGTCTCGCGCCGCCACGCTGGTCCGCACGAACGCGTCGAGCGCCGCCGCGGCGCGGCCGTCGTCGATCGCGTCGGCCGCCTGGGCCAGGCCGTCGGCGAGGCCGTCGGCGAGGCCGGCGACGACGATGGCGGCGGCGGCGTTCAGGGCGGCGACGTCTCGCACCGGTCCCCGCTGGCCCGCCAGCACCCGGTGCACGGCCTGGGCGTTGCCGGCCGCGTCTCCACCGGCGAGCGCGGCGCGCTCGACCCGCGCCAGGCCGAGCGTGGTGGGATCGAGGTCGCTGCGCCGGATCGCCCCGTCGCGCAGCTCGAACATCGTGGAGGTCGTGGTCGTGGTCAGCTCGTCGAGCCCGTCGTGGCCGTAGAAGACGAGGGCCCGCTCGACGCCGAGCTCCGCGAGTGCGCCGACGATCCGCTCGGCCATGGCCGGATCGGACACGCCGACGGTGCGGCGAGGCGCGCCAGCCGGGTTGGCGAGCGGCCCGAGGTAGTTGAAGGTGGTCGGCACGCCGAGCTGGCTGCGGGCGGCGGCGGCGAAGCGAAGGGCGGCGTGGAACCGCGGCGCGAAGCAGAAGCCAATTCCGGCCTCGGTGATGCAGCGGGCGACGCCCTTCGGCCCGAGGTCGATGACGACCCCGAGGGCGTCGAGGACGTCGGCCGACCCGCACCGCGAGGAGGCGGCCCGGTTCCCGTGCTTGGCGACCCGGGCGCCGGCGCCGGCGGCGATCAGCGCCGCCATCGTCGAGACGTTCACGGTGCCGGCTCGGTCACCACCGGTGCCGCACGTGTCGACGAGCGGACCGGTGTCGTCGACCTCGACCGTCTCGCTGCGGGCCAGCATGGCCCGGACCAGCGCGGCCAGCTCGGCGGGGGTCTCGCCCTTGGCGCGCAGCATCGTCGCGAAGGCGGCGATCTGGGCGTCGGTGGCCTCGCCGCTCAGCACCGACCCGAGCGCGGCCTCGGCGAGCTCGGGCGGCAGCTCCTCGCGGCGGAGCAGACGTCCGAGCACGTCCGGCCAGAGGGCGACGAGGTCGCTCATCGAGCGAGCCGGGGGGTCACGCGTCCCACCAGAGGTCGCGGTCGAGCACCCCGCGGGCGACGAGCCCGAGCTGGATCTGGCTCGTGCCTTCGACGATCGTGAGCTGCTTGGCGTCCCGGTAGTAGAGCTCGAGCGGGTGATCGCGCATGTACCCGGCGGCGCCCAGCAGCTGGAGCGCCTCGCCCGACACCTTCACCCCGAGCTCGGTCGCGTAGTACTTGGCCATGGAGAGGAACGGCACCCACTCTTTCGTGAACTGCCCTCGGTCCGCCATCCAGGCCGCTCGGTAGGTCAGGAGCCGGGCGGCTTCGATCTCCGTGGCCAGCTCCGCGATCTTCCACTGGATCCCCTGGAAGTCGGCGATTGTACGCTCGAAGGCCCGGCGCTGCTGCGCATAGTCCACCGCGTACATCAGCGCCCCCTCGGCCAGACCGATGCCGCGCGCGGCGACGATGGGCCGCATGGCGTTGAGCCCGAGCATGGCGAGCCGGAAGCCCCCGATCTCGCCGATCACGTTCTCGGCCGGCACGCGCGCCTCGTCGAGCAGCAGCTCGCCGGTGTCGACGCCGCGGACGCCCATCTTGCGGTCGATGGTGCCGACCGAGACCCCGGGCGTGTCCCGCTCGACGATGAACGCCGAGACGCTGTCGTGGGCTCGCGAGTCGACGGGACCGGTCTTGGCGAAGACGCAGTACCAGTCGGCTTGGCGGACGCCGGACATCCAGCACTTCGTCCCGCTGATGAGCCAATCGTCGCCGTCGCGCCGGGCGCGGGTGCGGATCCCCATGACGTCGCTGCCGGCTTGGGGCTCGGAGAGCCCGAACCCGGCTCGGGCGGCGCCGGTGGCGACGGGGGTGACGTAGCGGCGCTGCTGCTCGTCGCTGCCGGCGATGAGCACCGGGCCGGTGGGCAGCCGGGTCAGGAGGAGCATGAGCGCGGCCGCCTGCGAGTACTTCGAGACCTCTTCGACCGCGAGCGTCAGCCCGAAGATCCCGGCGCCGGCGCCACCCAGCTCCTCGGGGATGCAGAGCCCGGTCAGCCCGGCGTCGACGAACAGCTCGAAGAGGTCCTGGGGGTACTCGTCGGTCTCGTCGATAGCCCGGGCCCGGGGCGCCACGCGCTCCTGGGCGAGCTTGCGGACCGTGGCCTGGAGCTCGGCGAGCTCGGGCGTCAGGTCGAACTGCACCGCCGGAAGGGTACCGGCGGACCTGGCGCCGGCTCGGGCGCCGTCCCGGTCAGGCGCTCTTCCGACGCTGGCGGAGGACTCGGCGCCGCTCGCGGGCGGTCATGCCGCCCCAGACGCCGTCCTTCTCCCGGGCCGTGAGGGCGTACTCGAGGCAGGGCTCGCGGACGGGGCACACGGCGCAGATCGCCTTCGCCTCGGCGCCGTCGTCCTCGTCACTGGGATGGAAGATCTCGGGGTCGACACCCCGACATCGGGCCTGGCTCCGCCAGGCGCCGATCGCCCGCATGGCCATCGGGCATCACCGCTTTCTTGGGCCGCCCCCCTGGGGGAGGGGAACATCGGTGGAACGGATCCAACATCGGCCTGTATTCCCGCCGACCTGAGGCGCAGTCCGCCGGGGTGCTGAGCCCCCGTGCCCCCGGGCCCCGGGCCTCCGGGGGGGCCGGCGACCCCGGCGGCGCCGCCCGGGCCGGCCGGCCCGCCCCGCCCGGGGTGGGCGCGATGATCGATCGGGCCGAGCCGAGGAGCAGCCCATGCGGCGAGACGGGGTCGAGGGGGGCGCGGTCCTGCGCGGGGCGGCGGTGGGCCTGGCCCTCATCGTCCCGGTGACGATCGTCCGGGCGGTGCTCGAGCGCGACGTCACGGACTTCTCGACCAGCGCCTGGGTCTACCCCCTGTCGGCCTTGATCCTCGTCGCCTACGGCCTGGCCGGGGGCGTGGGGGGACGGACGGCCAGGGCCGCGCCACTCCAGAACGGCGCCGCAGCGGCGGCGGGGGCGGTGGTGCTGTGGGTGCCGGTCCGGGTCCTGATCTGGGTCCTGCGGGAGACCGACCGCGGGCTGCTGGCCGGAGACCGGGCCGCGCTGCCGCCCGGCCAGCTGCTCGGGGCTCTGGCCCTGGCCGCCGTCGTCGGGACGGTTGGCGCCGCGGTGGCCACGCGGGTGCGGCGGGCCCACCCGGTGTCGCCGCTCCCGCCGCCCCGAGGATGAAGGCTCACCGCCGCCGGTAGGCGACCACACCGTCGATGGTCGCGACCGGCCGATACCCGCGGCGGAGGAAGCGGCCGAAGCGCGGGAACCGGGCGATCGCCTCGTAGCGCCCGTTCCGGACGTTGGCCGGGGCGAGGTCGAGCACGAGCATGGGGGGGTGGGCACGGAGGTCGGCCTCGAAGTCGGACCAGGCTCCGGGCGCGGCGTCGTCCATGCCGGCCACGCTCGGGGGCCGGCCGCCGCTCTCGCCGGTGAGGAACTCCGTGGTCTCGAAACGGGTCGCCGGGGGCCGGTCCGACCGCCAGTACACCTCGGGCAGGTGACCCCACACCAGGACGCGGTCGTTCGGCGCGACCGTGCGCTGCACGTAGCGGGTGAGGTCGGCGGCCACGACCTCGGTGTGGGAGGGGCGGCTCCCGATCTGCTGGTGCGCGAAGAACGCGATGGGGACGGCGAGGGCGAGCGCGGTCGCGGCCCAGGCCCGCCGGGACGCGGCGACGAGCGGCCGGGTGGCGAGCAGGGCCAGCGGGGGCAGCAGCTGGAGGTAGTAGTGGCCGAAGAAGCGCAGCCCGGTGGCCACGGCGACGACCGCCGAGGCGGTCCACAGCCACAGGTCGACGTCGAGGCGCCGCCGCCGCCAGGCCAGCGCCGCCAGCCCGACCAGGGCGACGTTGGCGAGCACGAACCAGAGCGTCTGCACCAGCCCCCGGTGGATCGTGAAGCCGACCGCCCCCCCGGTGGCGAGGTAGCCGCCGTTGCCGGTGAACACCCAGTGGAGGAAGTCCGAGCCGCCGAGGGCGAACGTCGCGACCACGATCGGCGCCGCGAACCCGAGGCCGAGCCGGGCCAGGCGGCGGGATCGACCGTCGGGTCCGGGCCGCCAGGCGAGGAGCGCGGCCGGGAGCAGCGTGGCGGCGGCGGTCTGCTTCGTGAGGGTGGCGAGGCCGAGCGCGGCGCCCGCCGCGAGGGGGCGCGCCCGCGCCGCGAGCACGAAGCCGGCCACCATGAGCGGGAGCATGAAGCGCTCGAAGTTCGCGGCCTGCGCGTCGGTGGCGTAGAGGGCGGCGGAGCCGCCGAGGAAGAGGAGACCGGCGATGAGGCCCGCGTGGTCGCGGGCGAACCGCCGCCGCGCCTCCGCCGCGAGCAGCAGCGCCGTCGCCAGGTCGGCGCCGAGGGCGAGGATCCGCACCGCCAGCAGGTCGTCGCGGCCCGTGACCGCGAAGGTGGCGGCGTAGAGGTACGGGACGACCGGCGGCTTGCGGTCGACGGTGTCGACGTAGAGACGGCCGCCGCGGTTCAGCACCTGGGCCTGGGTGGCGGCGTAGGCCTCGTCGGAGTTGAACGAGCGGTTCGTCAGCGACGGGACGTGCACGGCGATCGCCGCGAGCGCGAGCACGAGGACGAGCAGCGGGCCGCGGGTCACCGACCGGCGCGTCGGCGCCGCCGCGCGTGCGCTCGCGGGCGCAGCAGTCGGGGCGGCGGGCGGCGCGTCCGCGGGGTCGGCCGCCGAGCGCATGCAACGCGGAGCGTACCGGCGGAGCGACGCGACGAGGCCGCGTACCCACCGGGAGCGAGGTCCTCCCCTACTATTCGGAACCTTGCGCGCCTCCCTCCGTCGCACGCCCCCCGGATGACGGCCGACCCCGCGACCCTCGAGGTCGCGGAGGTGGGGACCTCGCCCCCGTACGGCGCGGCGCGCCGGCGGTGGCGCCCGACCCGCCTCCAGGTCTCGCTGGCGGTGTGGCTGCTGGCCGTGGGCGTGCTCCTGGCCCGGTGGGGCGTGACGACCGACCGGACCCACCTGTTCACGATCATCGGGACCGGCCTCGTGGCCACGGGCGCGGGACGTCTGCGCCACGTGGCCCGCGTGGTGCGGGACTGGGCCCCGCTGTTCGTGGTCCTGTTCGCGTACGACCTGCTGCGAGGCCAGGCCGACCACTGGTTCACGGTCCACGTCACGCCGCAGATCGACGCCGACAAGTTCATGTTCGGGACGGTCCCGACGGTGTGGCTGCAGCGCGCCATCTTCACGCCGGGTCAGCCCCACTGGTGGGACTACCTCTCGTTCCTCGTCTACCTGTCGCACTTCTTCGCCGCGATCCTCGTCGCCGCCGCCCTCTGGAAGTTCGCCTACCACCGCTTTCACCGGTTCGCGGCGTTGTTCGTGGCGCTGAGCTTCGCGGGCTTCGTGACGTACGCCTTCTTCCCCGCGGCGCCGCCGTGGCTGGCGAGCCAGTCCCACGCTCTCGCGCCGACCAGCAAGATCGTCGACGAGGTGTGGGTGCACCTCGGCCTCCACAACGGGGCGAGCGTGCTGTCCGCTCGCGGGAGCCTCGCCAACCCGGTGGCGGCGATCCCCTCGCTGCACGGCGCGTACCCGGTGCTGCTGATGCTGTTCTTCTGGCGGTCGGCCGGGCGGTGGCGCTGGCTCCTGCCGCTGTACCCGCTGGCGATGGCGTTCGCGCTCGTGTATATGGGCGAGCACTACGTGTTCGACATCTTCTTGGGCTGGGTCTACGCCGTCGTCGTGTACGCCGTCGGCGTTCGCGTCGCCGAGGCCTGGGGGCGCCGGTCGGCGGCCCGCGGCGCGCCGGTGGCCCCGGTGGCGGCCGAGCCCGCGCTGGCCGGGGCGGCGCTCAGCAGTCGTCGTTGAGCACGACCCCGACCGCGACGACGGTCCGGCAGACGATCCCGCGCTCGAGCTGCGCGGCCGAGACCCCCCGGGCCCCGATGAAGGTGGCGCCGTCGAGCCAGGCGTCGTCGAACCTGGTCCCGCGCACGTCCGCCCCGCCGAGGTCGGCGTCCTCGAGGTGAGCGTGGCGCAGGTCGGCGCCGCGCAGGTTGGTGTGCCGCAGTCGGGCCCCGGTCAGCACCGCGGCCGCGAGCTCGGCGCGCCGGAGGTCGGCCCGGGTGAGGTCGGCGCCGTAGAGGTTCGCCATCGCCAGGTGCCCGCGGTACATGTAGGTCCCGATGCACACCGAGCCCGGCTGGATGCCACACCCCCCGACGCTCGTCACCGTCGAGCTGCAGGCCGCCGCGGTCGCGACCGCGACCGCGAGCAGCGCCGTGCGAGCCCGCCTCACGGGGCGGCGTCGGCTTCGGCCCGACACGTCATCGGGCGAGGAACGTAGCGGCGGCGGCGGGCGGGGTGTCGGCGGCCGACGGGCCGAGCGTGGTCCGGCGAGCCCGAGGTCGAGCGCGGCGCGCTAGGCCTGGCGGCGCGCCCGACCGAGCCCGTGGCGAGCCGCGCCCAGCCCGGCGACGGCTCCCCCGACGGCCCGGCCGAGGGTCCCGGCGCCGGTGGCGAGGTGCCGCAGCGCGCCGGACGCCGGCATCGCCGGCGCGCGGGGCGCGGGCTCGGATGCGGTGGCGGGGCCGCCCCCGGGCTCGCCGGCGCGCAGGTCACGGCACCACTTCCACGCCAGGAGCCCGGTGATGAGGGGCAGGACCCACACGAGCACCTGCAGCGCGTGCGTGACGTCCACGACCGAGAGCCCGAGCTCGTTGGCGACGACGTCCTGGCCGCCCGCGACGAGCAGCACGGCGAAGAAGGTCAGCGCGCCGACGCCGATGCCGGTTCGGACCGGGCGGTCGCGGGGCCGGTCGAGCAGGTGGTGCTCGGCCCCGTCGCCGGTCATGCGTCGCTCGAGGAAGGGCCACAGGTAGAGGAGGCCGAACACGACGCTCGGGAGCAGCACGCCGGGCCAGAACACCTCGGAGATCGTGCCGCCGAACACGTGGGCCTCCCAGGGCGGCGCCAGCCGGAGCGCCCCCTCCAGCCATCCCACGTACCAGTCGGGCTGGGCCGCGGTGGTGACGGCGGCGGGCTGGAACGGCCCGTAGAGCCACACCGGGTTGATCTGGACCAGGCCGCCGAGCCCGGCGAGCACGGCGACGATGAGCGCGAAGAGGCCCACGCTCTTCACCGCGTACGTCGGCCAGAGCCGCGACCCGACCACGTTGCGCTCGGTGCGGCCCGGGCCCGCGAACTGGGTGTGCTTCTGACGCCAGAGGATGGCGAGGTGGGCGGCCAGGAGGCCCGAGATGAGCGCCGGCACCAGGAAGATGTGGAGGACGAAGAGGCGGGAGAGGATGTCCTCCGAAGGGAACTGGCCGCCGAACACGAGGAAGGCCGCCCACTCCCCGACCAGCGGGACCGACAGGATGATCGAGTAGGCGATCCGGAGCCCCGTGCCCGACAGGAGGTCGTCGGGCAGCGAGTAGCCGGTGAACCCGTTGAACATGGCCAGGACCAGCAGGGTCAGCCCCACGATCCAGTTGATCTCGCGGGGCCGCCGGAATGCGCCGGTGAAGAAGACGCGAGCGACGTGGGCCACGATCGACCCGATGAACACGAGCGCGGCCCAGTGGTGCGTCTGGCGCATCACGAGCCCGGCGCGGACGTCGAAGCTCAGGCGCAGCGTCGACCGGTACGCGAGCGTCATGCGGACATGCCGGAGCGGCGCGTACGAGCCCGTGTAGGTCACCTGCCGTCCACTCGGGTTGTAGAAGAAGGCGAGGAACGTGCCGGTGAGCACGAGGATCACGAATGCGTAGAGCGCGATCTCGCCGAGCATGAACGACCAGTGGTCCGGGAACGCCTTGTTGAGTGCCCGGCGAGCGAACCGGGTGGTCCCGAGCCGCTCGTCGATGAACCGGACCAGCCGCCGGATGATCACGGGACGCTCCGAGGTCGCAGCCGCGACGGGACCACGTGCTCGAGGCCGGACAGCCACGTGCCGACCAGCACCGCGGCGGCGACGGCGAGGGCCACGTTCGCGAAGCCCCACATCACGATCCCGGCCAGCTGCTGGTCCGCGAGGGCGGCGGACATGTCCCGATGCGCGTACGCCGGGTACCACGGCGACGACGCCAGCACCAGCAGCGCGCCGAGCGCGGTGCAGGCGAGCCCGGCCGTGAACACGCACAGGAGCGCGACCGCGGGCCGGCCGCGGGCGGCGGCGCCGGCGACGGCCCACCACAGCAGGATCGAGGCGGCGAGGAAGGTGGTGTGCTCGAGCCCGTGCAGCGCGGGGCGGCGGACCGCGGCGTCGAAGACCGCGGGTACGTGCCACGCCGCCATCAGCGTGACCTGGAGGGCGACCGCCGCCGCCGGGACGGCGACCCCGGCCCGCCGGGTGGCGGCGCGCAGGCCCCGCCAGGCTCGGCGGGCCGGCCCGGCGACGAGCGGCAGCCCTCGAGCCAGCACCGAGCCCGGCCGACCGGCCACGAGCAGCGGCGGCGCGACGGCGAGGAGGAGGACGTGCTGGGCCATGTGCGCGGTGAGGCTGGTCTCGGCGACGGCCTCGAGCGGCGGCGCCAGCGCCACCACCGTGACCGCGAACCCGGTGCCGAAGGCGAGCACGCGCACCGGGCGAGCGGCGAGGGCCGACGGCGGCGTGCGCGCCCAGCCCCGCGCGTACGTAGAGACCACCCCCACCGCCGCCGCCACGAGGAGGACGTCAAGCACAGCTGGACAGGAACGGCACGAGGATCCCCTCGGCCACGATGAGGACCAGGTTGATGACGCCGACGAAGACACCGATCCAGCCGAGGAAGGCGATCTGGTCGTCCTCGGTGACACCGTCGGCGTCGGCGCCCGCGGTCTGGCGGACGACGAGCACCGAGAGCCCGATGGTGACGACGACGGGCAGGCCGGCCACCGCCGTCACCGCGTAGAGGACCCAGCGCCACCCGGGCTGGCTGCACGTGAAGTGGACCACGGCCGCCGAGACGGTGAGGTGCAGGGTCCACAGGGCGATGGGAAGCGACACGAGGGTCCAGCGCAGCGGGTGGTGGGCGACGTCGGGGAGCGTGGAGGTCCTCACCGCAGGCTGACCGACAGGTAGAGGGACGAGAACACGAAGATCCACACCACGTCGACGAAGTGCCAGTAGAGGCCGAAGACCTGCATCGAGACGTGACGCTGGGCCGAGATCTTGCCCATGCCGGCCTTTGCCTGGACCTGGGCGTTCATCAGCAGGCCGACGAGCACGTGGATCCCGTGCAGCCCGGTGATGACGTAGAAGATCGACGCGTACGCGTTCTGCGTCCACGAGAAGGTCAGGTGGGCCCACTCGTAGCCCTCGTTGGCGAGGAAGGCGGCGCCCATCAGGAAGCTGAGGACGAGCGCGACCTGGAGCACCCGGACGCGCCCGCGGCGGATGGCGGCCTCGCCCCAGAAGATCGGGAGGCTCGACCCGATGAGGACGATCGAGAACACCCACGTCGGGAAGAGCTCGGGGGCCTTGATGCTTCCCTGGGGCCAGGCCGACGACGACGACCGCAGGAAGAAGTACGCCGCCAGCAACGCCACGAAGATGAACGACTCCGTCGCGACGACCATGACCATGCCCCAGAAGCCGGTCCCGTAGCCCGGCCGGCGCGCCGGGGGCGGCGGCGGCACCAGGACGACGCGCGGCCCGCCCGGCTCGGTCGCGGGCGCGAGGTCGAGGTCGTCCTCGCGGGGTGGGGCGGTGATCGTCGCCACGTCAGTGCTCCCCCGTCCGCCACGTCCACCGCAGGAGCCCGAGGCCGGCCACGGCCACGCCCACGACCGCGAGCAGCGCGGTCGTGAGCAGCAGGCCGACCACGAGCACGGCGATGCCGGCGGCGAGCACGAAGGGGAACGCCGTCTCCTCGGGGATCGTCATCTCGGCCTCGGGCTCCGCACGCAGGCCGGTCGTGAACGCGGCCGTGCGCCGGAGGGCGCCGTCGGGCCCGAGCGCGGCCGTGGCCGGGTCGCCGTTCGGGGCGGCCAACGGGAGGGGGCGCTGGTCCCAGAGCGGGTGCCGGCTCTCGACGATCGGGACGGCCAGGAAGTTGTATGGCGGCGGCGGCGAGTCGGTCGCCCACTCGAGGGAGTCGGCGCCCCACGGGTCGGGGCCGGCACGGGCGCCGTGGCGGTGGCTCCACACCACGTTGACGAGCGTGAGGAGCACGCCGACGGCGAAGACGAACCCGCCGACCGTGGCGACCATGTTCAGGGCGGCCCAGCCCACCCCGCTCGGGTACGTGTAGACGCGTCGGGGCATGCCGAGCAGGCCGAGGATGCTCATCGGGAAGAACGCCACGTTGAACCCGACGAACATGGTGGCGAAGCTGACCCGGCCGAGGCGATCGCTCAGGAGCCGGCCCGTCATCTTCGGGAGCCAGTAGTACAGCGCGGCGAAGATCGGGAACACGACCGCGCCGTTCAGCACGTAGTGCAGGTGGGACACGATGAAGTAGCTGTCCTCGACCTGGTAGTCGAACGGCAGGACCGACACCATCACGCCGGTGATCCCGCCGAGGAGGAAGATCAGCAGGAAGCCGATCGCGAACAGCATCGGCGTCTTGAGCTGGACCACGCCGCGCCACATCGTGGCGATCCAGGCGAAGAACTGGATGCCGCTCGGGATGGCGATGACGAGGCTGGCGGCGGAGAAGAACGCGGTCGCCAGGAGCGGGAGCCCCGTGACGAACATGTGGTGGATCCAGACGCCGAAGCTGATGAACCCGATCGAGAGCAGCGAGAGGACGATCCAGAGGTAGCCCGCGAGGGGTCGGCGGGAGAAGACCGCGAAGATCATCGACATCATCCCGGTGGCGGGGATGAAGAGGATGTAGACCTCGGGGTGGCCCCAGAACCAGAACAGGTGCTGGTAGAGGAGCGCGCTGCCCCCGTGCGCGGGCGAGAAGAACGACGTGCCGAAGAGTCGGTCCATCTCCAGGAGGCTGGCGGCGACGGTCACCGCCGGGACCGCGAACAGGACCATGAACGAGAACACCAGCATCGACCAGACGAACACCGGCAGCCGGTTCAGGCTCATGCCGGGGGCGCGCATCTTGATGGTGGTGACGATGAAGTTCACCGCGCCGACGGTCGTGGAGAGCCCGACGAACGCCACCCCGAGGCCCCAGAAGTCGAGGTTCACGCCGGGCGAGTAGCTCCGGTCGGTGAGCGGGGTGTACGCGAACCAGCCCCCGTTCGGGGCGTGGCCGAGCGCGAAGCCGGTGAAGAAGAAGATCCCGGCGAATAGGAAGATCCAGTAGCTGAACGCGTTCAGCCGCGGGTAGGCCATGTCGCGGGTGCCGAGCATCAGCGGCAGCAGGTAGTTCCCGAAGCCGGCGAGGACGGGCGTGTTGAAGAGGAAGATCATCGCCGTGCCGTGCACGGTGAACAGCTGGTTGTAGGTGTCGGGGGAGATCAGCGTGCTGTTCGGCACCGCCAGCTGCACGCGCAGGATCAGGGCCATGAGGCCCGCGACGGCGAAGAACACGAAGCTGGTCACGATGTAGCGGATGCCGATGCGCTTGTGGTCGACGGTGGTCAGGAAGCCGGGGATCCCGGGCGCGTCCTCCCAGACCGCCCGCGCCGCCTCCTCCGGCACGCCGGCGATCCGCTCGACGCTGGTGACGGTCGCGGCCACCCGTCAGCTCCGGGACTCGAGGTAGGCGAGCACGGCCTGGAGCTCGGCGTGCGAGAGCAGTCCGGGCGGCATGAGGACGCCGGGCTTGTAGGAGCCGGCGCGCTCGATCCAGCGGGCGAGGGTGGCCGGCGTGTTCGCCACCGTGACCGCGCCGATCGTGCGCCGGGTCGCCAGGTGGGTGAGGTCGGGCCCGGCCGTGCCGACGGCGGGCGTGCCTCGGATGGTGTGACAGCCCGCGCACGACGAGCGCACGAACACCACCTCGCCCTCGGCCTGCAGCTCCGAGGACGGCTCGGGCGTGGGCCGAGCCTGCTGCGCCGCCCAGCGGGCGTAGTCACCCGGCGCCTGGGCGACGACCTGGAGGTGCATGTTGGCGTGCTGGAGCCCGCAGAACTCCGCGCACACACCCAGGTAGGTGCCGGCGCGGTCGACCGTGAAGCGCAGCACGTTGACCTGACCGGGAATCGTGTCGACCTTCCCGGCCAGCTCGGGCACCCAGAACGAGTGGATGACGTTGTCGGAGGTGAGTCGCACCTCGATGGGCTGCCCGACCGGGAGGTGGATCTCGTTGGCGGTGACGATGCCGGCCCGCGGGTAGACGGCCGCCCACCACCAGTCCTTCCCGACGACCTGGACGACGAGCGGATCCCGGCCGGCCGGCCGCAGGGCCCGGCCCGTCGTCACGGTCACGACGCCGAGGACGGCCAAGATGATCGCCGGCACGATGATCCCGCCCAGCCAGACGAAGGCGTGCTCCGAGATCCGCGACGGGCGCGGACCCCGGTGGCCACGGACGATCGCGACGACGATGAATGAAGCCACGACGACGTAGACGGCGATCGCGAGGCCGAACATCAGCCACCACGTGCCGGCGATCTTGTCGGCGCTGCTGCCCGCGGTGTGCAATGCGGAGGGCGAGCCATGGCCGCACGCCGCGAGCGCCAGCGTCGCGCTCGTGAACAGCGCCAGGGTCGCGGCCCGGCGGGCGGTCACGGCCGGGACCACCAGGCCGGGCCCACCGGGGCCGAGAAGTCACCGGTCGCCACCACAAAGCCCTCGGCGTCGACCGCGATCGGGAGCCGCGGCAGGGCGCGGGCCGCGGGCCCGAGCACCGGCCGAGCGTCCGTGAGGACGTCGAACGCCGACTGGTGGCAGGGGCAGAGCAGCTGGTGCGACTGGGCCTCGTAGAGGCCGACGGGACACCCGGCGTGGGTGCAGACCTTCGAGAAGGCGAGCAGACCGTCGGGCGCGTCGACGATGGACGGGAGGGGCGAGCGGCGCAGGACCCGCTGCGACAGGCGGATGAGCACCGCCTGTCCGTTCGCCGACCCCGGATAGCCGGCAGGGAAGACCGTCACCAGGCCGTTCTCGGGCACGGCCGCGGCGCGCACGAGCCGCCCGTCGTCGCCGATGGCCCGCCGGCCGGCTCGCCACGGCGTGTGGAGGAGCGCCGTCCCGGGGTTGGGACCGAGCGATCGGATCGGGAACAGCGCGGCCACCCCGATGGCGCCCACCGACGCCGCCAGCGCGCCGCCGAGCAGGCGCCGGCGGGTGACCACGCCCGCCCGCGCCAGGTCCTGGCCGACCTCGTCCTCCTCCTCGGCCGGCGCGGTGAGGTCCTCGCGCTCCTCGACCCGCGGCGCGCCGGAGAGCAGCCGGTGCGCGACCGCGATCAGCCCGACGCCCAGACCGCCGAAGGCCAGCGCGAGGAGCGCGCCCTCCACCTGGGGTTCCCCGCCCAGCGCGTAGCACACCGCGAGGCCGATGCCCCCCGCCGCGCTGGCGAGGAAGGCGACGACCGCGGGCCAGTCGGACGGGGGCGTGGGCGTCGGAGCCCGCGGGTCCGATCCCGCGCTCACGCGCGCGTCCCGATCCATCGAATGGCGAGGAAGAGCAGGCCCAGGGCGACGAACACCGCGACCGCGCCCTCGGCCAGCGGGCCGATGCGACCGAGCGGGTAGCCGCCGTGGTCGTTCGGATGGTCGAGATACCGGACGTAGGCCACGACGTCGGCGACCTCCTGGTCGCTGAGCGCCGCCGAGCCGAAACGCGGCATGGCGCCGGGACCGGTGCGGAGCGCCTCGGCGATCTGGGTGGGTGTGGCGCGGTTCGTCGGCGGGGCGGCCCGGCTCACCAGCGCGCCGCCCTCCCCCGCCCACGAGTGGCAGGCCGCGCACTGGACGCGGAACAGGGTGCCGCCGTTGGCGAGGTCGGCGGTCCTGAGGTCCACGTGGGGGATGACGGGCCCACCGGGACCGGTGAGCGACTGGACGTAGCCGACGAGGCTCCGGATCGTGGCCGGTCCGTAGGCGGGCGCCCGACGCTGCGGCTCCGAGCTCGGGCTCGGGATCGGCATCCGCCCGGTCGAGAGCCAGAAGTCCAGGGCGCCGGCGCCGACGCCGACGAGGGACGGCCCTCGAGCGCTGCCGCGGGCGTCGTTGCCGTGGCAGACGGCGCAGTCCCGCTCGTAGATCGTGCGGATCCGCGGGCTCGGCGCCGGCAGGGTCGATCCTGGGGCCTCGACGGCGGCGGCGGCGAGGGCCGCCAGCGGCAGGAGCACGAGAGGGACCAGCCAGCGCACCGGCGCGGCGAGCGCGGTCGGGCGGGCCCGACGCATCCAGTCGCGGCTCGCCACGGGGCGGGCCTTCCCCCGGGTTGTCGTCCCAAAACGTCGGAATTGGTCCCTTCCGCGCCGCGGGCGGGCCGCGGCGGGCCGCCGACGGCTAGAACCAGCACGTGCGTCGCGGCCCGGGTGGCAGGGTGATCGCCGGATCCGCGTCGTGACCGAGCGCGCCCTCGTCGTCGGTGGGACCGGCCCGACCGGTCATCACGTCGTCTGCGGCCTCGTGGAACGCGGCTACGACGTCACGATCCTGCATCGGGGCCTCCACGAGCGCCCGGACACCCCGAGCGCGGTCGAGCACGTCCACCGGGACCCCTACGACGACGGCAGCCTCCCCGACGTGCTCGGCGCCCGAGCCGTCGATCTCCTCGTCGTGATGTACGGGCGGCTCCGACGCATCGCGGCCGCCGCCGACGGGCGGGTCGACCGGTTCGTGTCCGTCGGGGGCGTCCCCGCGTACCGCGGCTGGATGAACCCGTGGCTCCACCAGCCGGCGGGGTTGCCCGTGCCCGTCCGCGAGGACGCCCCCGTGGTGGCCGACCCCGACGAGGACGAGAAGGGCTATCGGATCGCCCGCACCGAGGAGGCGGTGTTCGAACACCATCCGCACGCGGCGCACTTCCGCTACCCGTACGTCTACGGGCCGCGCCAGCTGGCCCCGCGCGAGTGGTGCGTCGTGCGTCGAGTCCTCGATCGACGACCGCGGATCGTGGTGCCGGACGACGGCCTCACCCTCCACCACCACGGCTACACCGAGAACCTGGCCCACGCGGTGCTGCTCGCGGTCGACCGCCCCGCCGCGGCGGCCGGCAAGGTCTTCAACGTCGGCGACGAGGAGGTGCTGTCGATCCGGCAGGTCGTGGAACTGATCGCCGACGCGCTCGGTCACGACCTCGCCGTCGTCTCGATGCCGTACGACCTGGCGGTGCCGGCGTGGCCCCTCCTGGCCCAGCCGCTGCCGACACACCGGGTGCTGGACCTGACCCGGGTGCGCGCCGACCTCGGCTACCAGGACGTCGTGCCGGCCCGGGAGGCTGTCCCCCGCACCGCTCGGTGGCTCGCGGCGCACCCACCGGCCCCCGGCGGGACCGAGGAGCAGGTCCTCACCGACCCCTTCGACTACGAGGCCGAGGACCGCCTGATCGACGCCTGGAGCGCGGCGCGCGAGCGGATGGCGGCGGCGGCCGACTTCCGCCCCGAGCCCGGGTTCGGCCTCGCCTACAGCGGGCCCGGCGGACGGCCGCGCACGACGCCGGGCTTCGTCCGATGAGCGCGCCCGGTCCGCTCCAGGGCGTCCGCGTGCTGGACCTGTCGATCGCCCTGACCGGCCCCTACGCCGCGGCGCTCCTCGCCGACCAGGGCGCGGACGTCGTCAAGGTCGAGCGGCCCGGGCTCGGCGACATCGCCCGCTGGATCGGCGTGTCGGTGAACGGCATGAGCGCGCTGTTCCAGATGTGCAACCGCGGCAAGCGGTCCATCGCGGTCGACGCGCACGACCCCGCGGGTCGCGCGATCGTGCGCGGGCTGGCGCGGCAGGCCGACGTCGTGGTGCAGAACTTCCGCCCCGGCGTCGTCGAGCGGCTCGGCATCGGCGAATCGGACCTGCGCCGCGAGAACTCGGAACTCGTCTACGTGTCGATCTCCGGATTCGGGCCGACCGGTCCGTACGCTCACAAGGGCGCGTACGACACCGTCATCCAGGCCTACGGCGGCCTCGCGGCCAACCAGGCCGACCCCGCCACGGGCGAGCCCCGCTTCCTCAACCAGACCGCGGCCGACAAGGTCACCGCGCTCTTCGCCGCCCAGGCGATCACCGCGGCCCTCTACGCGCGGGAGCGCGGCGCCGGCGGTCAGCACCTCGAGCTGTCGATGCTCGACGCCGTGGTCTCGTTCCTCTGGGCCGACGCGGCCGGGAACGAGGTGCTCCTGGACGCCGACGGCAGCCGAGCGTCGAGCTTCGTGGCGAACTTCCGGCCCTTCCGCTTCCGGGACGGCTGGGGAATCGCGACGCCGACGTCGGACGCCGACTTCGCCGGGCTGTGCCGGGCCTTCGACGTCGACGGCTACGACGACCCCCGTGTAGCCACGATCGCCGAGCGCAACCGGAACCTGCGCGTCGCTCGGCTCCTCATCGACCGGTGCTACGCGGCGGCGCAGGCGTGCAGCACCGCCGAGGGCATGCGCCGTCTCGAGGCCGAGCGCGTCCCGTGCGGCGTCGTGCTCTCGCCCGCCGAGCTCGCGGCCGACCCGCACGCGCGAGCGATCGGGCTGCTCGTCGAGTCGCAGCACCCAACCGCAGGACGGCTGCGACAGCCGCGTCATCCCACCCACTTCGAGCGCACGCCGGCCCAGCTCGGCGGTCCGGCACCGCTGCTCGGACAGCACACCGACGAGCTCCTCGCCGCCCTCGGCCTGGCGGATCGCGGCCCTCGCCTCCGCGCCCGCGGCGTCGTCGCCTAACCGGCGGGCGAGCCCACCCCAGCGTCGGATCCGGCCTCCAGGCCGCCGGTGTCTCGGGCCGGGCCCCGGGGCCCCTCGGGCCCGGCTGGGGCCCACCGCGGCGGTGCCACCGCCGAACGGGAACCGAACTCGGCTTGATGCCGGGGTGCCGGACGCCGATAGTAACCAGGACGTCACGGAGAGTGGTATCGCCCCGGGGCGAAGCGACGAAAGGCGGCGTTCGTGGGCTGGGCTCGCAGACCACGAGGAGCGAGGGCGCGGTCGAGGGGCAGTTCGGACCGGCTCCTCCCCGCCGACTCGGTCTGGAGCCGCCTGGCCGCGTCGGCCCCCTCCGGCGAGCCGATGTTCCTCATCGCGGTTGGGCGTCGACACCGCCGCGGGCGCTTCCGGTACGTCGGGATCAACGACGCCTACGCCGCCCACATCGGGTTCCACAACGACGTGAGCGACATCGTCGGCCGCACGCCCGAGGACCTCCTCCCCGTCGACTTCGCCGCGGCCGCCGTCGAGCGCTACGAGCAGGTGGCCGACACTGGAGAGCCGCTGCACTACGAGGTCGGGTTCGACTTCCGCGACCATTCGCTCGAGTACGACGTCACGCTGCAACCGATCCTCGACCGCTCGGGTCGTTCCACACACGTGCACGGGATCGCTCGACACTTCACCGACCGCGACGCCGCGCTCCGGCAGACCGAGCGACGCTTCGCGGCTCTCGTCGAACACTCGTCTGACATGATCACGGTGCTCGACGCCGAGGGCCGCATCCTCTACGGGAGTCCCGCCGTCACCGCGGTACTCGGGTGGCCGAGTGGTGTCTTCTCGAACGGCGATCCGTCTCGCGACGTCTCCGCCTTCGACCTCGTGCACCCCGATGATCTCGAGCTCGTCGAGAGCCTCTTCCGACAGGGAATCGCCGAGGGCAAACGCGAGGACCGCCGCGAGTTCCGCCTCCGGCGCGCCGACGGTTCCTGGTGCTGGGTCGACGCGGTCGGCACGAACCGCCTCGACGACCCTGCGGTGCGGGGAATCGTCGTCAACTCACGTGACATCACGGAGCGCCGGGCCGCCGAGGAGGCGCTGCGAGCGAACCAGGACCGGTTTCGATCGCTGGTCCAGCACGCGTCCGACTTCGTGGTCGTATCCGGGCCCGACGGCCTCGTCAGCTACGCAAGCCCGGCCACGGGCGTGTTCGTCGGGCAGGAGCCCGCCGAGATCGTCGGGACCGAGCACGCGGCACTCGTGCACCCGGACGACCGCGACGCGTTCTTCGTGACGTTGGACGAGGTCCGAGGCGATCCTGGCTGCAGCCGGATGCTCTCCGTTCGGCTCCGGCGGGTCGACGGGGAGTTCCGCTGGCTGGAGATGGTCGCGACCAACCTGCTCGAGGATGCGAACGTCCAGGGTGTCGTCATCAACGCTCGGGACGTCACCGACCGGGTGCAGGCCGAGGCCGCGCTGCGTGAGAGCGAGGAGCGCTTCCGCAGCGCGTTCGAGCACGCGCCCATCGGCATGGCGTTGGCCGACCGAACCGGACGCGTGTTCCGCAGCAACGAGTCCTTCGCGCAGATGCTCGGCCGTCGGCCGAGCGACGTCACCGGGCTCACCATCCGCCAGTTCACGCATCCCGACGACTGGGACGACAACGACGACAAGATCAAGCGGCTCTTCGCTGGCGAGATCCGCGGCTACCGGCTCGAGAAGCGCTACGTCCACGCCGACGGGCACCCGATCTGGGTCTCGGTCAGCGTCTCGGCGGTCCGCAACCACGACGGAGAACCCGTCTACATGATCGGGCAGATCGAGGACATCACCGAGCGCAAGGCGATCGGCGAGCGCCTCGTACACCAGGCGATCCACGACCCCCTCACGGGCCTGCCGAACCGCTCCCTCTTCATGGATCGGCTGCGGGCGATCATGGTCCGCTCGAACCGGCGGCGCCATCGGATCGCGGTCCTGTTCGTGGACCTCGATCGGTTCAAGGTCATCAACGACAGCCTGGGCCACGACGCCGGCGATCAGCTCCTGCTCGCGGTGGCGCACCGCCTCCGGCAGATGGTGCGGCCGACCGACACCGTGGCCCGCTTCGGGGGCGACGAGTTCACGATCCTCTGCGAGGACGCGGCGAACCCGGCCGCGGTCAAGGCCCTGGCCGAACGGGTGCTCGAGGAGATCGAACGGCCGGTGTGGCTCGCGGACGGCGAGGTCTTCGTCACCGCCAGCATCGGCATCGCGTTCTGCGACCGAGGGAGCGGAACCCCCGAGACGCTGGTTCGGGACGCGGACACCGCGATGTACCGAGCGAAGGAGCGAGGCCGACGGCGGGTGGAGTTCTTCGATGAGGAGTCACGGGCCCAGACGGTGGAGCACCTCAACATCGCCAACGCGCTCCACCACGCGCTCGAGCGTGGGGAGTTCGAGCTGCACTACCAGCCGATCCTCGAGCTCGAAACCGGCCGGGTGTACGGATACGAGGCCCTCGTCCGGTGGCGTCATCCCGAGCGCGGCCTGATCGCGCCGATCGACTTCATCGGCCTGGCCGAAGAGACCGGCCTGATCGTGCCGCTGGGCCGGTGGGTGCTCGAGACCGCGTGCGCGCAGGCCGCGCGCTGGCAGGCAGGCCCGGGCCACGGTCGCCCGCTCACGGTGAGCGCCAACGTTTCACCGCGCCAGCTCGCCGAGCCGTCGTTCCCCGAGCAGCTGGGCCAGATCGTCGGGCAGACCCGCATCCGCCCGGGGTCGCTGTGGCTCGAGATCACCGAGACGGCGCTGATGCAAGACACGGAGTCCGCGATCGGCACCCTCCGGGCCCTCCGGGCCCTGGACGTGCACCTCGCCGTCGACGACTTCGGCACCGGGTACTCGTCGCTGAGCCACCTCAAGCGCTTCCCCATCGAGGCGCTGAAGATCGACCAGGGCTTCATCCGCGGGCTCGCCCGCGACCCCGAAGACACGGCGATCGTGACCGCGGTGGTGAGCCTCGCCCACGCGCTCGGCTTGAGCTGCACGGCCGAGGGGGTCGAGACGCCGGAGCAGCTCGCCGAGCTCCGAACGCTGGGGTGTGAGCTCGCCCAGGGCCACCTGTTCGCCGAGCCTCGCCCGGCCGAGGAGCTGACCGACCCGGGGAGCCTCGAGGCCTGGCGCGCGCTCGCCGATCGCTGACCGCGGGGCGCCGCCGTCAGGGACGAGGCCCGTGCCCGACGGTCCCCGCGCCGGTCGGCGCCCGAGGTCAGCGGATGTCGAAGAGCTCGGTGGCGTCGGTGCGGTCGAGGATCCGGAGGACGGCGTCGCTCGGGGCCTCGACGATCAAGTAGACGCCCGCGTGCGCCGCCACCCGCTGGGCTCGCAGCAGGGCAGCCAGCCCGGCCGCGTCCATGAACGTGACGCCGGCCAGGTTCACCGCCACGGACGGCCCGGCGGTGAGGAGCTCCTCGAGCGAGCGCCAGAAGGCGTGGCGGCTGGCCTGGTCCAAGTCCCCGCGGACGGTGAGCCGGCGATCGGTGCGCTCGAAGGAGGTCGGTTCGGGTGCCGGGTACATGGGGCTTCCGGCCGTCGGGGATGGTCTGCGCGCGTGCTACCCCACCGCGCGGGCAGATATCCCGCGGCCCCGGCCCGACCGGCCCCCTCCCGAGCCGGTGAGGTATCCGCGGGTGGTCGCGGTGACGGTCGTCGACCGGTTGGTCTCGACGCTCCGCTCGGCGGCCGAGGACGACCGGGGTCCGGGCGCCTTCGCGCGCCCTACGACGGGAGTCCGCCTTCGAGCGGATCGACACGCAGGCGGGTCAGCGTCAACCGGCGGATGCGCCACCCTCCCTGCTCGCGCGCGTACTCCTCGTGGTAGTGGCCGTAGCCGCGGAGACCCCTCGGGGGCTCGCCCACCGGGAAGGTCAGGTAGTCGAACATGGACCAGACGCCGATCGCGGTGTCCGGCCCCGTGATGGTGATCTCCGGCATGTGCCCGTGATGGACGGTCGTGACGCCGTCGAGGATCCTCGTCAGGAAGTCGAGGATCTTGTCCCGGCCCTCCTCCACGTACCCGTCGGCATCCATCACCGCGTCCGCGGTGAACAGCTCGGCGAACGCGTCCCAGTCCTTCGTGTCCAAGCACCGGAAGTACCGCGCCTTGAGCTGCTTGATCTCCTCGATGTCGAGGAGCGTTCGGAGGGACGCCTCGCCGCGGTCGGACACGCCCGCAGTCTCGCGCCCTGGACGCGGCGCTCGCGTGTGGGCGGCCCGTCGACGGCGCGCGGTCCGGCCGTCCTCGGAACCGCTCGCTACTCCAGGTGCGTGAAGTCGACGGCGAGGACCGTCGCGAAGGGGTCCAGCTCGTCCTCGGGCACCGTCACGACGAGGTCGCCGAGCGGGTCGGCGTTGAGTCGGTCGAGGACCGACGTCCGAACGACGTGCGTGAGCGGGTGGCCGGATCCCAGCACCGAGACGCGCTCGACCCGCCGGACCGGCACCCCGCGGACCGTGATCAGCTCGTACGGTCGGAAGAGGAGATGGAGGTACACGCGCGCGCCGCGACGGGTGCTGGGCCCGTAGAACTGCCAGGGCTCGAGCCCCGGGTCGGTCCCGACGATGCTCTCCGCGTTGGTGGCCATCCATCCGGCGATGGCGTCGAGGCGATCGCGCTGCTCGGCTGGCAGCGCTCCCGTTCCGGTCGGGCTGACGTTCAGCAGGAGGTTGCCGCCTCGGGAGGCGACCTCGCAGAGCGTATGGACCAGCTCGCGCGCCGATTTGTAGTCGGTGTCGGCCGGGACGTATCCCCAGCTGTCGTTCATCGTGAGGCAGGTCTCCCACGCGCCCTCGAGGGGCTTCGGGGGCACGAACTGCTCGGGGGTGGCGAAGTCGCCGACCCCGGGGAGCCGGTCGTTGATGAGGATCCCGGGCTGCAGGTCGCGCACCATCGCCGCCAGCGCCTCGCTGCCCCACCAGTCGGCGGGCCGCTCCCAGCCGCCGTCGAACCACAGCAGGTCGATCGTCCCGTAACTCGTCAGGAGCTCGCCGAGCTGACCGCGGAGGAACGCGAGGTATCGGGCCCACCGGGCCGGATCCGGCCGGGGCGGGGAGAACCCCGGCAGGTAGGGCCGGTCGGAGTCGGTGAAGGCCGGATAGTCGGGGTGATGCCAATCCGAGAGGGAGAAGTACAGGCCCACGCGCATCCCCTCGCCCCGGACCGCCTCGACCCACTCCCCCAGCAGGTCGCGACCGCAGGGTGAGGAAGCGACCGAGTAGTCGGAGAGCGTCGTCGGGTACATGGAGTAGCCGGCGTGGTGCTTGGCGGTGAACACCGCGTACTGCATCCCGGCCCGCCGCGCCATGCTCGCCAGCTCGCGCGGGTCGTAGGCGACCGGGTCGAACGTCGTGGCCGACCGGTGATACTCCTCGACCCCGACCGCCTGGCATTTCGGCAGCGCGAACAGTCCTCCGACCAGCGGCCACGAGAGCTCGAGGCCTTGCGTGCTGGCGTGGTCCCAGTGGACGAACAAGCCGAACCGGGCGCGGTCGAACCAGCCGGTCATCGCGCGAGGACGCTACCGGGTTCCCAGCTAGTGACCGACTGCCAGCACGCGTCCGCGCGCTTACCCGGCGCGGTCGTTGGCGGCTCGATAGCTGCGGTAGACGCCGAGCAGCGCCTCCCGCTGCTCCGGCGACAGGGACGGGTCGCGCCGGATCGCCGCCTCGGTCTCGCCGTCCGGGGGTGCCTCGGCGTCGACGTCGAGGAACCCGGCCTCGTGGAGCAGCGCGTCCGTGGGGATGTGCAAGGCACGCGCGACCGCGGTGAGCACACGGACCGAGGGCTCGTGGAGCCCGCGCTCGAGCTGGCTCAAGTAGGGGTTGGAGATGCCGGCACGCTCCGCCGCGGCGCGGACGGACAGGTTGGCCAGCTCCCGCTGCATGCGGATGAAGGAGCCCAAGGCGCGGGCTCGGGCCTCGTGGTCGTCGGCCATCGAGATCGCTGTCGGGGTGGGTGGCTTCGAGCCCAGGCAGTGTCGCGCGAAGCGAGCGGCCGCCGAGGCGCCCGCTCGTTTCGGCTTCGGACGTTGTTCAGACGCGGACGCGGTCAGTCGCGGCCACCAGGCTGTTGGCCCACGAGTGGCTCCGGCGGACGATCGCCTCGACCGTTCCGAAGTACCGGTCCACGAGCGCTTGGAGGTCGGGCTTGACCTGCGTCGCCGCGCTCCGCACCGCGCCCGTCGCCAGCTGGTAGCTGCGGGCGGCGCTGCTGATGAGCTCGACGCGGACCTTCTCGATCTCGTCGAGTGTCGACTTCACGTAGTCGGGGGCGGGGGCGGTCATGGGCGGGGGCTCCTTCTCGGCTCGGACACGGCGCCCCGACTCCGGAGCGCCTACTGCGTACTATATTACTCGCTGCTAACTATGTCAAGCACTTGGCCGGGGGACCGGCGGGCGCCGCGGGCTCCACCCCACCCCCCTGACACCGGCCCTGGTGTCGGGCGCCGTCGACGCCTCCCCACCACGGCACCCGCGTGCCGACGCCGGGACCCGAGCCGGATCGGCTCCGGGCCCTTGCTCGGCGCCGCATCCGGTGTGGGGGCCGCGCCCGCGATCGGGGCGAGGGTGTCGCCTCGCCGCCGCTGGACATAGGTTGGGTCGAGCGGCCAGGGGCGGGGTTGGCGGGTCGCAGCCTGGAGGGGGATTCGATGGCACTCGACCGGATGAGCCCGCTCGACGCGATGTTCCTCCACCTCGAGGACGGCGTGAGTCACATGCACATCGCGTCGGTGCTGCTGCTCGACGGGCCACCGCCGAGCTACGACGAGTTCGCGTCGATGGTGGCCGGCAAGCTGTCGCTCGTCCCCCGGTATCGGCAGGTGGTGCGGTTCGTCCCGCTTCAGCTCGGCCGACCCGTGTGGGCGGACGACCCACACTTCAACCTCGCCTACCACGTTCGTCACACCGCGCTCCCGCCACCGGGAGACGAGGCCGACCTTCGCCGGCTCGTCGGGCGCGTCATGAGCCAGCAGCTGGATCGGACGAAGCCGTTGTGGGAGCTCTGGATGGTCGAAGGGCTCAGCGACGGCCGCTGGGCGCTGCTCGCAAAGACGCATCACAGCATGGTGGACGGGGTCTCAGGGACCGAGCTGCTGACGGTCATGTTCGACGTCGCTCCCGACGCCACGCCTCCCGCGACCGCCGACTGGGAGCCGGCTCCCCTGCCGTCAGGGGTGGCGCTGGCCGTCGACGCCGTGGCGACGATGGCTCGGAGCTCGGTCGAGCAGGTCCGCGCGCTTCGAGCCGCGAGCCGAGTCCCGCGTCAGGCGGTCGGGCAGCTGCGCGAGGTCTTGACCGGCCTCGCCGCCCTCGCCGGCATCGTCCCCCGCACGCCTCCGTCGAGCCTCAACGGATCGATCGGTCCGCACCGACGCTACGCGTGGGCGTCGACCACGGTCGAGGACATCAAGCGGATCCGGAAGAGCCTGGGCGGCACGTTCAACGACGTGATCCTGGCGGCCATCACGGCCGGCTTTCGGTCCTTGCTCGAGTCCCGGGGTGAGTCCACGGATCGCGTGATCCGAACCCTGGTTCCGGTGTCGGTGCGCGGGCGTGACCTGAGCGGACGAGCGGTCGGCGACGGCACCTTCGACAACCGGGTGTCGGCGATGTTCGCCGAGCTCCCGGTCGGCATCTCGGATCCGGTGGAGCGCCTCGAGCGGGTCAGCGCCCAGCTCGGCGGGCTGAAGGAGTCGAAGCAGGCGGTGGCCGGCGAGGCGCTGACGTCCCTGTCCGGCTTCGCCCCCCCGATCCTGCTCGCCCTCGGGACCCGTTTGGCGACCAAGGCCGCCCAGCGCAACGTCAACACGGTCACGACCAACGTGCCCGGACCTCAGCTCCCGCTGTACGTGCTCGGCCGACGGATGCGGACTGCGCTGCCGTACGTCCCGCTCGGCGTCCAGTGCCGGATCGGCGTGGCGATCTTCTCGTACGACGGCCACGTGACGTTCGGCGTGACCGGGGACTACGACACCGCTCCCGACATCGAGGTGCTCTGCAAGGGCATCGAAGCGGGGATGGCCGAGCTCCTCCGCGTGGCGGACTAACCAGCCCGCGGGCGCCCACGGCTGCTCGCCCTCGGCCCACGGTCCCGAGCCGCGGGCCTAGCGCTAGCCGCCCTGCAGGTCCGTCCTCAGCTGGACTTGGTTGCTCGGCTTGCAGTCGAAGGTTCCCGGCTTCGAGGGGTAGAGCCGTTTGAACTGCCCGTTCCGCAGCTGCATGATGAGGAAGCACGGCGACGGGATGTGCGCCGCGATGTTGGTCGGGCCCCACATCCCGTCCGCGTTGAAGCTCGTGACGGATCGCAGGGCACCGAGCAGGGCCTTGCGGGTGAGCGCGTTGTTGCCACCCTGCTTGACCACCGCGTTCACGGCATCCCGGAAGAGCACGGAGGCGATCCACGCGTAGGCGCCGAACCCATCGATCTTGTCCTGGCCGGCGAACTTGATGTAGTTCGCGAGCGTCTTGTTCTGCTTGGCCTCCTCGAAGGGAAGCTGCGCGAGCGTGACGTACTGACCCTCGACGTCGGGACCGCCTTGCTGGACGAACTTCTTGTCGTAGCAGGGCGAGAAGCAGTCCCAGACGACGGATTGGCGATTGATGCCCTGCAGGTCGGCTTCCTTTCGGAGGTACACCATCGCCGCGAACTGGCCGGTGCTGAGCGCGTAGTTCGAGCTCTTGTTCTTCATCGCCTGCACGGCCGGCGTGTAGCCCGACTGGGGCGCCGTCGCGGACACACCGATCTCGCCGTCCGACTTCACGCCGGCGGCCTCGGAGCCGCGGGCGAGAACCAGCTGCGAGACCGCCGCACTCTTGAGGTCGTTCTGGTACACCGAAATCCCGTGGAGGTTCTTCTTGACCGCACGCTCGAAGTACTTGACGGTCCCAACGTTGGCTCGGTACGTCTGGGGGCGTTGGTCCTTCGTCGTGCAGTCGAGCTGCGAGGGGTTCACCGGGAACGAGACCGGTGAGCACTGCTCCGCGACCTCGGTGGTCACGATCGGAAGGTCGGGCAGCCCCGTCGCCGCTCCGGCTTGGTCCTTGCAGCTGACCATGTCGTCCACGTTGTTCAGGAACAGCGCGGCCGTGCCGACGACGGCGAAGTCCTGGCTGCAAGCGGTGATGATCGCGTTGCGCGCGTCACCGGAGCTGAGGTGCGAGTCGATGAAGTCGACGGCGAGGTGACGCCCCGCCAGGCCGCCGCTCTGGTTGATGTACTGCGCGAACGCCTGCACGGCCGTGGGGGAACCACGGAAGAGACCGGGTGCGAGTGGCGTCTCGACGTCCGCCACGACGGCGAGGCGGATGGTGGAGGGAGTGATGCCGACGTCGGTCGCCTGGGGTGCCGCGCCCTGGTTGGTTCGCAGGGCCGCCGCGGCGGCGGCCGAGGCCACGAGTCCGAGCACGACCCCGAGCGCGATCACCATGATTCGCCGTTGGCGCACGTGCTCCCCCAGTTCGTCTCGATCAGCCGGGCGTCGGTCTCGGTCCCGGGTCGGTCAAACATACGGTGCCGGGGCCGTCTCGTGTCGGCTCCGACGACGGGTCCGGCCCCGTCGGCCCTGGAGGCGTCGATTCACCCGCCCGGGGGGCGACCGCCGACGGTCTCGATCGGAGCGCTGGCTCGGCGGTGCCGGGGCCTCGTGCCGACGGCGAAGAGCATCTGGGCGACCCGCTCGAACGGCTCGGGCACGACCTCGCGCAGCCGCAGGAGCGTCTCGCGACAGAAGGAGTCCCACGCCGTCGGTCCGATCGCCTCGTGGAGATACCGGGCGTTCGCGCCCGTGTTCACGGAGCTCAGCCACTCGCGATGGGAGGTGAGTGAACGGTAGGCACGGCCCGTCAGCTCCACCTGGTGCAGCCCCGCCTCCTCGAGCCCGACCCGAAGGTGGGCCGGATCGGCGAACCAGTCCTCCCACGGGAGCGCCTCGCGGGCCGCTGCGTCGACGGCCTCGCGCGGGGCGTACCGGGCGGCGGTCTCGATCCACGCCTGCGCGGCGGCCTCCTCGTCGTGGGCATCGACCGGCGGGGCGTCGCCGAGCACCCCCCACGCGGTGACGCCCAACCTGCCGCCGCGTCGGAGGACCGCGGCCATCTCGGCCAGGGCTGCCTGGTAGTCGGGCACGTGGTTGAGGACCAGGTTCGCGATGACGGCGTCGAACGTCTCGTTCAGGAGCGGCAGCGCGGCGGCCACTGCCACGGCGACGGCGATGCCCTGGCGCGGCTCGACGCGACGAACCAGCCGCAGCGACGGGTCGACGGCGACGACGACGCCCGCAGGACCTGTCGCGCCGAGCGCGGCCTGTGCCGCTGCCCCCGCACCAGCGCCGACGTCGAGCACCGATCCCCCGAAGCGGGGCGCGACCAGTGCCACCAGGTCACGCGTCATGACCAGGTTGCGCAGCGTGACCACGTCCGCGTACGCGTCTGCGACCGAGTCGTACGACTGCCACCCGCTCGGGTGCTGGGGAACACTCGGATCGGCCGGCATCTCGCTCCGGGGCTCGTTCGTGCTCGGAGGACCCATCACCGGCCCCTGGAACCCGTTCGGGGGCTCAGCGAACCACGGATCACCGCTTGATGCACGTGTATCTCCCGTAGGTGGAGCGATCGAACTCGGACTCCACGATCTCGAAGCCAGCGACGGTCAGCATGGGATCGAGCAGCCAGCTGAACGTGCTGTACTCGGACCTCACGTGCGCGGCCAGCTCCTGGCACGTGTAACCCTCCGCCGGGTCCGTGACCGCCTCGTCGAGCCACGTCCCGATCGCGGCGTCCGCGTCGGAGGGCTGGAAGTCGAAGACGAGATCGCGCAGGCGGAGGATGCCGCCGGGCCGCAGCATCTTGGCCACACGGTCGAGCGCGACGACCTTCCAGAAGTCAGGCAGGTGATGCAAGGCGTTGCGCGTGTACACGACGTCCGCGGGCGGCCCTTCGTGCTCGTAGGTCAGGAAGCCGGCCTCGACGCACTCGACGTTCGTGAGCCGGGCCCCGGCGACGTGCCGCTGGAGCACTTCGAGCATCGCCGGCGAGACGTCCACCGCGATCACCCGACGACAGTGGGGGGCGGCCGCGAGGGTCAGCCGTCCCGTCCCGGCGCCGAGGTCGACGACCGTCGCCGACTCGTCGAGCCCGTGCCGCCGGAGGACGGCGAGGTCATCGACCGGGTCGAGACCCTGCTTGCGGTCGTAGGCCGCGACGAAGGTGGGATCGAGATGCTCG